>JBEGVV010000172.1:0-6466 GCA_041178225.1 Pseudomonadota bacterium
CTCCGGTCGTGGAGGGCTGACGCCCGCTTCGTTGCCCCTTGCGGAGCCTCATCCCCTTTCGGGAAACCACCTTGCCCGGGAGGGCAGGTTGGTCCGGGCGTCAACCCGGTCTCGATGAACGCCGGCAACATACCACATGACGCCGGAAATTCAAGCGCCACGGGCTTTTTCGCGGCTTCGCCAGCCTCCGCCGGCGAGGCTTATGCGCACCCGCGCGCGTGGGCTAGGCTCGGTCCATCCGCCGCCGCGGTCGCGACGGCGTGCATGGAGGCGCGAACACCGATGTCGCAGGACAGGATCGAGGCCGCGCAGGCGGCCGGCCAGGAACGCATCATCCGCACGGGGATCTCCGGCGTCACGTCGATCTCCATCCTCCGGCGGGTCCATGACGCGCGCTTCGCCGCGCGCTACTTCCGCGGCGACGGCATCGACGTCGGCGGCGGCATCGATTCCATCGCGCTCTACCAGGAGCTCTTCCCCGGCATCCGCAACTGCTTCGTCTACGACCAGCAGCATGGCGACGCGCAGCTCCTCGCCAACGTCGCGGATTCGAGCTTCGACTTCCTCTACTCCTCGCATTGCCTCGAGCACCTGCGCGACCCCGCCGAGGCGCTGCGCAACTGGCTGCGCGTGGTGAAGCCCGGCGGCTACCTCGTCGTCGAGGTGCCCGACGAGGACCTCTACGAGCAGGGCCACTGGCCATCGCGCTTCAACGGCGACCACAAGCTGACCTTCACGATCGCCAAGGCCCGCTCGTGGTCGCCGGTCTCGGTGAACCTCGTCGACCTCCTGCGGCCTTTCGCCGCCGAGGCGCAGCTGCTGTCGCTGCAGCTCCTCGACCAGGGCTTTCGCTACGGCCTCGCGGGCCGCAACTTCGACCAGACGCGCACGCCCTCGGCCGAGTGCGGGATCGAGTTCGTGATGCGCAGGCTGCCACGCTGACGCCGCGGCGCACGCCGCAGGAGGACGACATGACGACGGGCCACGCGCTTGCCTCCTATCTCGATCCCGCCAATCCCGGCGCATGGGGCGTCTACCTCCAGCAGGTCGACCGGGTGGCGCCGCATCTCGGCGGGCTGCAGCGCTGGGTGGAGACGCTCAAGCGCCCGAAGCGCTCGCTGATCGTCGACGTGCCGATCGAGCTCGACGACGGGACGATCGCGCATTTCGAGGGCTATCGCGTCCAGCACAACACCAGCCGCGGCCCGGGCAAGGGCGGCATCCGCTTCCACCAGGACGTCTCGCTCGCGGAGGTGATGGCGCTCGCTGCCTGGATGTCGGTGAAGAACGCGGCGGTGAACCTGCCCTTTGGCGGTGCCAAGGGCGGGGTGCGCGTCGACCCGCGCAAGCTCTCGCGCGGCGAGCTCGAGCGCCTCACGCGCCGCTACGCCAGCGAGATCGCGATCATCATCGGCCCGACCAAGGACATCCCCGCGCCCGACGTGAACACCAACGAGCAGGTGATGGCCTGGATCATGGACACCTACTCGATGCACGAGGGCGCGACCGTCACCGGCGTCGTCACCGGCAAGCCGATCCAGGTCGGCGGCTCGCTCGGCCGTCGCGAGGCGACGGGGCGCGGCGTGTTCGTCGTCGCCCGCGCGGCGGCCGCGCGCATCGGCCTCGATCTCCCCGGCGCGGCCGTCGCGGTGCAGGGCCTCGGCAATGTCGGCGGCGTCGCCGCGCGGCTCTTCGCCGAGGCGGGGTGCCGCGTCGTCGCGGTGCAGGACCATGGCGGCAGCGTCTACCGGGAAGCGGGCCTCGACGTCCCGGCGCTGCTCGCCCATGCCGCCGCGCATGGAAGCGTGCGCGGCTTCCCGGGCGGCGAGGCGATCGACGCCGCGCAGTTCTGGTCCGTGCCCTGCGACGTGCTGGTGCCGGCCGCGCTCGAGCAGCAGGTCGGCGCGGCCAACGCGGGCGCGATCCGCGCGCGCCTCGTGGTCGAGGGCGCCAATGGCCCGACCACGCCGGAGGCCGACGACATCCTGCGCGCGCGCGGCGTGACGGTCGTGCCCGACGTGATCGCCAACGCCGGTGGCGTGACGGTCAGCTACTTCGAGTGGGTGCAGGACTTCTCGAGCTTCTTCTGGACCGAGGACGAGGTGAACGCGCGGCTGTCGCGCATCCTCGTCGAGGCCTTCGACGCGGTGTGGAGGATGGCGGAGGAGAAGCGCACCAGCCTGCGTACCGCGGCCTTCATCGTCGCCTGCACGCGCATCCTCGAGGCGCGCGCGCTGCGCGGCCTCTATCCCTGAGCGCCGCGGCGGCAGGCGCGCCGCCGCGGGCCCGGGTCCGCGGCCTCAGCGCCGCGGCGGGACGATGTCGGAGAGCGAGCCGCGCGGGCCGGCGCGGCGGTCGCGCTCGCCGCGCGAGAACTTCGTGCCCATGAGATAGGCCTCCTTGCGCGTGCGCTCGTCCCAGTTCTCGTCGATCGAGCGGCGCACGATCGCGGCCTCGTCCAGCAGCCGCTCGGCGCCGGGCACGCCGCGCGCGAGGCGCTCGAGCCGGCGCAGCGCGCGCTCGACATGGCGTCGCGCGCCGGCATGGTCGCCATCGCGCACGCGCGCCATCGTGTCGCGCAGGATCTCCGCCTGGAACGCGTTGGCGGCCGCGAGGCAGCGCGCGAGGTCGCGCGGCTGCAGATCGTTCTCGCGCTCGCCGACGAGGCGAACCACCGCGTCGACCGGCCGCGCCTCGATCGCGAGGCCGCCCGCGGGCAGGACCGCGTCCGCCGACAGGCCGATCGCGAGCTCGGAGCCCGGCGCGCCTGCCGGGCAGAAGAGGCGCAGCACCACGCGCTTCGACTGGCCGGGCAGCAGGCTGCCCACCGTCACCTCGATCGCGCCGGGCAGCATGCGATGGGCGAAGGCGCCGACCACCTCGGCGCGCAGCTGCGGCGGCAGGGCGACGCGCAGCGTCGCGCGCTCGACGAGCGCGCTGCGGCCCTCCTGCAGCTCGCCCATGATGACCTCGGCGATCTCGCCGCCGCCGGCCGCGTCGTGCAGGCTGCCGCCGCCGGCCTCGGCCATCGCGCCGAGCAGGCGCTCGTCGTAGCCGTCGCCGACGCCGAGCGTGGAGGTGACCACGCCGCGCTCCAGCAGCGCGCCGACATGCACGGCGATCTCGCCGCGGTCGCACAGCCCGTCGTTCGCGTGGCCGTCGGAGAGGAGGAGGACGCGCGGCGAGGCGTCCGGCGCCTCGGCCATCGTCCTCGCGACGCGCTCCGCCGTCGCGAGCCAGCCGTCGAAGAGCGCGGTGCCGCCGCGCGGATGCAGCGCCGCGATGGCGCGGTCCGCGGCATCGCGGCCCTCGTCGTCCATCGTGCGCCCATGGAGCAGCACCTCGACCCTGTTGTCGAAGGCGACGACGCTCAGCCTGTCGCGCGGCGACATGGCGGCGCAGAGCCCGCGCGCCGCGCGCTGCGCGGCCGCCAGCTTGCCGCCGGACATCGAGCCGGAGACGTCGATGGCGAGGCCGAGGTCGAGCGGCGCCGAGGGGGCGCTGGCGGCGCCCTCGGCGGAGACCTCTGCCACGAGGTAGCGAACGGAGCCGCCTGTCGCCCTTGCGAGGGAGCGGTCGAGGCCGGCGGAGAGGAGGAGGCGGGTGGAGGTCATTTCAATGTTCCCAGGAGGATGTCGCGGAGGAGGTCGGCGCAGCGTTCGAGGCGTGCACGCTGCTCGGCATCGAGCGGTCCCCGCACGGAGATCTCGACGTCGGGCGTGACGGGCATGCGCAGCCAGGTCTCCGCGCGGGCGCGCCGCGCGGAAGGTGGCAGGCCGCCCCCGAGCCTCTGCTCGAGCGCGGCGAGGCCCGTGTCGGGCGGCGGGCGCGCCGTCGGCGGGTTCCCGGCGCCGCCGCGCAGCCGGGCGATGTAGTCGAGCGCGTCGCGCCCGTCGGCGCCGCGCGCGCGCGCGGGTTGCGGCATCGTGCGCCGCCGCGCGAAGCGGGCGGCATGGGCGGCGATCTCGGTGGCATCGGCCACGAGCAGGTCGCGCCTGATGTCGGAGAGCGACATGCCGAGGTCCTCGCGCATCGCCACGATGGCGAGCAGGCGCTGCATCGCCTCCATGGGGTAGCGCGCGCCCGGCCCGAGGACGAGCGGCGGCGGGAGCAGGCCCTGCGCGACCCAGGAGCGGATCGTTCGCGGCTCGACGCCGGATGCGGCGGCGAGGTCGCTGAGGGTGGGCCCGTCTTCAGCCCGGTCTTCGTCCGTCTTCATGCTGCGGAAGATATTATCGGCAAAGCGACATGTCAAGATGATTCATGTCGCGTTGACGTGCCGCCGGCGCGCGCGTGGGGCCAAGAACGCAACAAATGAACCGAAATATCTTTCCGTTGGCGCGCCGGCGCCGCGGTTGCAGATTCGCGTCGTCGGATTCGACGCCGGCCGGGACCGGACATGGCGGAGACTCCATCGCGAAACCCAGGGCGGACCCGTCGGCATGAGCGCCGAAGCAAATCTCAGGCTGAAGCTGGAATCCGGCGCCTCGCGCGTCTTCAACCTCCTGCAGATCACGCGCGCCATGCGCGAGGCGCTGAAGCGCGAGCCGACGCCCGAGGAACTCTTCTTCGCCTCGCGCGGGCTCAACGACGTCATCCTGATCAAGGAACCCAACGTCGCCGGCGAGAAGGGGGCCGACCCGTTCGATGCGCCGCTTCCCGTGCGCACCAAGGTCTACGTCCCCTACAACGCCGAGAATCCCTACGAGGGCGGCCAGTCGAGCTTCACCGACGACGCGCGCTTCGAGGAGGTGCTCGCCTACATGGTCGGCAAGGGTCGCGTCGACGCCGGGAGCTTCGAGCGGGACCTGCGGAAGATCCGCACGCTCGAGCAGATGCCGTCGCTCGACCCCTTCCTGCTGCGCGACCGCTTCGCGATGTCGGGCGAGCCGGTCAACGAGGCCTATTTCAGGCTGAGCGAGGAGGACTGGCGCGCCATCCGCGCGCACATGCGCGAGCGCTTCGTCCTGATCGGCCGTTTCGCGACCGAGGGCAGGGGCGACGTCCCGGCCGCGACCATCGACATGCTGGTCGACCGCATCTGGGAGGCGCGCAACCTCGAGCCGCTCTTCCCGCTGCTCGCGGCCTTCGGCCTGCCCGCCGACCGCGCCGGCGAGTTCTTCTATTCCTGGAAGGGCATCGGCTTCTTCGACTACGAGTTCACGCGCAACACCTCGAAGGTGCGCGCCTTCTCGCAGTGGATCCAGACCGCGCAGCCGCGCGGCTACGCCGACCGCGAGGAGGCCGAGGCGATCGAGCGCGGGCGTGCCCATGTGCGCGCGCGCGTGCGCGCCATGCTCGGCGACACGCTGCAGACCCTGGGCGAATTCAACACGAGCTTCGACCAGCTCTTCCGGAAGCGCGAGACGGCGGCGAACTTCTCCAACTTCATGCTGCACTCGCGCCGCCATTTCTGGCGGCTGGGCAACAACCTCAACGGCATCTACCACGTGCTGACGATCTGGGACCGCGCGACGAGGCGCAGCGTCGACCGGACGCTGCCCGTGCAGCAGATGATCGAGCTGCTGCGGATCATGCGCGAGCTGCTCTGAGGCGCGCGCGTCATCGCGGCGGCACCTCGATGCGCATGCCGAAGGGCGTCGGCGCCCTGCTGCCCTCGGGCAAGAGCCACACGACCGGCCAGCGCGGCGCCTTCTCGGGGAACGTCCCGATCGCGTCGGTCATGTAGGCAAGCAGGTCCGGCGGGCCCTCGGACGGGATGATCGCGCGCGCGACGAGGTCGAAGACCGGGCGGAAATCCGTCCCGCCGCCGCCCTTGAACTTCTCCCTGCCATCATGGCGCGGCGGCGCCTCCCAGCCTTCGTAGACCCGGTGGTCGGTGATGCCGGCGTCGCACTGGACCACGTGCAGGCGGCAATGCGCCGAGCATCGCAGGGCGTGCACCTCGGCCAGGAAGCGCGACGCGAGCGCGCGGTCGATCGAGCCCGAGGTGTCGATGGCGCAGACGATGCTGCGCGGCCCCGGCACGCCCAGCGACGGCAGCATGATCCCGCGCCAGAGGTGGCGGCGCGACGGCGGCATCAGGCGGTAGTCGTCGCGGCGGATGCCGCCCACGCAGCGCGCGAGCAGCGCCTGCCACGGCGCGCGCGCGCGCGCGGCGCGCTGGATCGCCTCCATGATCTCGCCGGGCGCGCTGCCGCGCCCCTTCGCGAGGCCTTCGCGCAGGTCGCGCAGCAACTCGTGGCGCAGCCGCCCGAGCTCGAGCGGGCTCGGTGTCGCCTCGCTGCCGATAGCAACGCCGCGCGGGTCGCCAGGATCGAGATGGACGTCGAAGCCCTTCCGTGGCCCGGGTTCCGCCGCCTCGCGCCTGATTGCGCCCGGGGCCGTGGCGCGCCTGCGCGCGCCGCCGATCCTCGGCGCCTCCTTCGCGCGCGAGGCGTTCCCGCGGGACGGCTGCGCCGAGGCCGCCATCGCCGCCCTGGCGTGCGTAGACCTGGCGGCGGCG
>JBEGVV010000173.1:0-9007 GCA_041178225.1 Pseudomonadota bacterium
CTCCATGACGGGCTCGTGCCGCTGGCGATCAAGCAGGGCGTGCTGGAGAAGCTCGACCGCAACTCGCCGCGCTTCGGCAACGTGCGCGGCATGATCCCGTCCTTCTGGAACGACTACTGGGTGCCGCACATCTATTCGGTGCTCGGCATCTGCTGGAACACCAAGCTCGTCAAGAACCCGCCGACCTCCTACGCCGACCTCTGGAAGCCCGAGTTCAAGGGCCGCATCGTCCTGCCGGAGGTCTCGCACTCCATCGGCACCTACATCGTGCCGGTCGGCGCGCTCGCCGCGGGCAAGGGCCCGAAGGACGAGGCCGCGGGCTTCGAGATGCTGAAGAAGATGACCGACCAGCGCCCGATCTGGGTCAAGGACACGGACTCGATCATGAACGCGCTGCGCACGGAGGAGGCGATGGTCGGCCTGCTCTACAAGTCGCAGAGCTGGACCGTGAAGGGCTGGAACCCGGCGATCGACTGGGCCTACCCGAAGGAGGGCGGCATCCCCTATGTCTCGGGCACGGGCATCGCGAAGGGCACGAAGAACCTCGCGCTGGCCGAGGAATACCTCGACGTGTCGATGGATCCGGACGTCCAGCCGGCCTTCATGAAGGCCTACAACTACCCCGGCACGCACCAGGGCATGCTCTCGCGCCTGACGCCCGAGCTGCAGGCGCGCGCCGAGTTCACCAAGGAGCAGCTCGACCGCCTCGTCGTTCTCGACCACGACTTCATGAGCGACAAGCGCGGGGAGTGGACGCAGCGCTGGAACCGCGTCGTCGCGGGCGGCTGACGCGCGCGGCGGGGCGGTGGCGCTCGTCCGGATCGGCTGGCGGGAGAACGGCGACGGCCTCGACGTCGCGCTCGCCGTCGGGCGGGCGCTGGCGCATGGGCGCGGGGCGTGGTGGCTCGACGACGGCGACTACCTCGTCGAGGACGGGGCGCTGCCGCCCGGGCTGCGCGCGGAGCCGGCCGGGGCACCCGCGGGCGCGGCGATCGTCGCGCCGCGCGCCGCGCTCTTCTGCGGCCCGGCGACCGGCTATCCCTACTGGGGCTACTACGCGCTCTGCCTCGCGCGGCTGGGCATCGGCTTCGACTGCGTCGACGGCAAGGCGATGGCCGCGGGCGCGCTCGACCGCGCCAACCTGCTCGTCATCCCCGGCGGCTTCGCGACCTGGAACTTCGACCGCGCGGAGGACGCGCCCGGCGCCGACGCCGAGGTGCGGCGCTTCCTCGCCACCGGCGGCAGGGCGATCGGCTCCTGCGGAGGCGCCTACTACCTCTCCGCGGGGCGGCCGGGCTGGACGGGCACCGCCGCGGCGATGCCGCTCTACACGCATGAATACCTGCAGAGCGGCGTGGGCGTGGTCTCGCTGTCGATCGCCTCGCCCACGCTCGGGCGCGGCCTGCCGCCGACCATGGACATGCCCTACTACCACGGGCCGATCTGGACCGGCCCGGCCCCCAACGCGGGCGTGGCGGCGAGCTTCGCCGACCTCGTGCTGCCCGGGCGGCTCGGCATCGACAACCCGCTCGACCATGAGCGCTTCGCGCGCGACATGAAGGGCAGGCCCGCGATCCTCGACGCCTCGGGCGAGCGCGGCGAGGCGATCCTGTTCTCGCCGCATCCCGAGATGGGCGACCTGTTGCGCAAGTACATCGCGCTCGACGGCTACGCGCGGCGCTACCTGCCGGTGCGCGGCCTGCCCGTGCTGCGCGACACGATGCGCTTCTACGCGCCCGCGGACTCGCCGAGCTTCCGCCTCGTCGCCAACGCGGCGCATGACCTGCTCTCGCGGCCGGGCACGCGGCGCGTCGATCCCGCGCCCGCGCCCGCGCTGGCGCCGCCGCCGGACCCGCGCGGCGCGCTGGCCGCCATGCTCGCGCGCGTCGATCCGGGCGACGACAAGGACATCGCGCCGCTGCTCGACTTCGTCGCGGGCGGGCTGCGCGCGCGCCTGGCACGCGCGCCCTGGCCGGTCGGCGGCGCATGGGCGGGCGTCGCGGCGGAGGTCGCGCAGGCGATCGTGGCGCGCGCGCCGGCGCTCGACGCCGCGCCGGTCGCGCAGCTCCTGCTCGAGGCCGAGCTCGGCCTCGCGCTGCTGGAGACGATGGCGCGCGCGGCGGACACAGACAGCTCGATGGAGTCTCCATGAACGCCAGCACGGGCGAGGCGGATGTCGTCCTCTCGCGGGTCCGCAAGTCCTTCGGCGCGGTGGTCGCCGTCGACGACGTCAGCATGTCGATCGCGCGCGGCTCGATCGTGTCGCTGCTCGGGCCCTCGGGCTGCGGCAAGACGACGACGCTGCGCCTCGTCGCGGGCTTCGAGCGGCCCGACGCGGGCGAGGTCGCGATCCGCGGCGCGCGCGTCAACGACGTGCCGCCCTATCGCCGCGACTTCGGCATGGTGTTCCAGAGCTACGCGCTCTTCCCGCACCTGACGGTCGCCGACAACGTGGGCTTCGGCCTGCGCATGCGCCACGTGCCGCGCGAGGAGCGCAGGCGGCTGGTGGCCGAGGCGCTGGCGCTGGTGAAGCTCGAGGGCTTCGCCGACCGCCAGCCGCGCCAGCTCTCGGGCGGGCAGCAGCAGCGCGTGGCGCTGGCGCGCGCCATCGTCTTCAAGCCCGCGGTGCTGCTGCTCGACGAGCCGCTTGGTGCCCTCGACAAGATGCTGCGCGAGGAGATGCAGGTCGAGCTGCGCCAGCTCCAGCAGCGCCTCGCCATCACCACGGTCTTCGTCACCCACGACCAGGAGGAGGCGCTGACGCTCTCCGACCGCGTCGCGGTGATGCGCGGCGGGCGCATCGAGCAGGTCGGCGCGCCGCGCGAGATCTACGAGCGCCCGGCGACCGAGTTCGTCGCGGGATTCCTCGGCGCGAGCAACTTCCTCGACGCCGAGGTCGCCGGGCCGGGGCGCGTGCGCGTCGGCGGCGCGGGCTTCGACGTGCCAGGCGCGTCGGGCGCGCCGGGCACGCGGCTGCGCCTCGCGGTGCGGCCGGAGCGCGTGGCGCTCTCGCCCGATGGCGGCGAGGGGCTCGAGGCGACGCTGCGCGACGTGATCTTCCGCGGCTCGACCGTGCATTTCTACCTCGAGAGCGCGATCGGGCCGCTGCTCGCCTATCGCCAGAACGAGGATGGCGGCGACCGCGGCCTGCGGCCCGGCCAGCGCGTGCGCTGCAGCTGGTCGCCCGGGAGCGCGGTGGTCGTCGCGCCGCTCGCGGACGCGACGCGGTGAGCGCGCGCGGACGCCTCTTCGGCTGGGGGATCCTGCTGGTCCCGCTGGCGGTCTCCGTGGCGCTGTTCGTCGGGCCGCTCGCGCAGCTCTTCATGATCAGCCTGCGCGAGCCCTCCTCGACCGAGCTCTACGGCACGGGCTGGACGCTCGCCAACTACGCGCAGCTCGCCGAGGACGACTTCATCGCGCGCATCGTGTGGCGCACGATGTGGACGTCCTTCCTGGTGCTGGGCTGCGCGCTCGTCATCGGCTACCCGGTGGCCTGGCGCATCGCGCGCATGCCGGCGCGCAAGCGCAGCCTGGTGCTGCTCGCGCTGCTCTTCCCGCTGATGGTCTCGAACGTCGTGCGCGCCTATGGCTGGGTGGCGATCCTCGGCCGGCGCGGCGTGGTCAACACGGCGCTGCAGCAGGCCGGCGTGATCGACTTCCCGATGGTGCTGCTCTTCACGCCCGAGGCGGTGGTGATGGGCCTGCTGACGATCCTGCTGCCCTACATGGTGATCTCGATCGCCAACGCGCTCGCCACGCTCGACCCGCGCTACGAGGAGGCCGCCGCCTCGCTGGGCGCCGGGCCGATCCGCAGCTTCATCCATGTCGTCTTCCCGCTCTCCGCGCCCGGCGTCGCCTCGGGCGCGCTGCTGGTCTTCCTGCTGACGCTCAGCGCCTATGTCACCATCACGCTGCTCGGCGGGCCGCGCTCGAAGCTGCTGGTGAGCCTGGTCTACGACAGCGTCGTGGCGTTCCAGTGGCCGCAGGCCGCGGCGCTCGCCTTCGTGCTGCTGGCGCTCGCGCTCGCCACCTGCGGCCTCATCCTCGCGGTGCTGCGCCCGGGCCGGGTGCAGGGAGGGGCGCGATGAGCGCGATCCCGGGGGAGCGCGCGGAGCGCGTCGGGCGCGCGATCACCGCCACGGCGACGGTGGTGGCGTTCTTCCTCGTCTTCGCGCCGATCCTGATCGTGCTCGTCACGGCCTTCTCGCCGACCGAGTACTTCGTCTTCCCGCCGCCGGGGCTGAGCCTGCGCTGGTTCGAGGAGTTCTTCCGCCTCGACAACATGCGCGCGGCCTTCGTGCTCAGCCTGCAGGTGGCGCTGGTCTCGGCGAGCGTCGCCGCGGTGCTCGGCACGCTCGCGGCGCTGGCGCTGGCGCGGCGCGGCGGCTGGATCGCGGGGCTGCTGCAGGGGCTGTTCCTCGCGCCGCTGGTCTTCCCGACCATCATCCTCGGCCTCGCGCTGCTGCTCTTCTACCGCAGCGTCGGCATGCCGGCGCTGCCCGGGCTGATGCTCGCCCACGCCGTGATCGGCGCGCCCTACTGCTTCCGCTCGGTCTATGGCGGGCTGCAGTCGCTCGATCCCGCGCTCGAGGAGGCCGGCGCCAGCCTCGGCGCGGGGCCGCTGCGCAGCTTCTTCCTGGTCACGCTGCCGCTGGTCTGGCCGACCATGCTCGCGGGCTGGCTCTTCGCCTTCATCGTCTCCTTCGGCGAGCTCAACACGGCGATCTTCCTCACCGGGCCGGGCACGACGACGCTGCCGATCGAGATCTTCAGCTACCTGCAGTTCCAGGGCAGCCAGCTGGTGATCGCCGCGGCCTCGGCGCTGCAGGTCGCGATGATCGTCGTCATGGTCGCGGCGATCGAGCGGGTCGTCGGCATTGGCCGGATCGTCCGGTCGCGCTAGCCTCGACCGACGTCGCGGGCGACGCGCCGCGCGCAAGCAGGAGCACCGAGATGAGCGAGAAGCCGAAGGCCGCCGAGCCCGAGAACCTGGCGATGATCGAGAAGCGCAGGATCGAGGCCGAGATCCTGAAGCATGTCTACGACACGCTCGTCGCCTCGCATGGCGAGGCGGCGGCGCAGGCGACCATCGCCGAATCGGTGCGCCGCTCGGCGATCGAGCAGGCGCGGCGCTTCGCCGACGCGGCGGGCGGCGAGACGAGCCTGCAGAGCTTCATCGACCGCCAGTCGCTCTGGACCAAGGGCGGCGCGCTGGAGATCCAGGTCCGCAAGCGCACCGAGGACGAGTACCATTTCGACGTCGTGCGCTGCCGCTACGCCGAGATGTACCGCGAGATGGGCCTCGGCCATATCGGCCACCTGCTCTCCTGCAACCGCGACTTCGTGTTCAGCGAGGGCTACGACCCGAACCTGAAGCTCGAGCGGCCGCAGACGATCATGCAGGGCGGCAAGTGCTGCGACTTCCGCTACCGCTACGAGAAGAAGCAGGCCGCCGGCGCCTGAGCGCCCGCCGCGGCTCGCGCGCATCCGTCGCATCGGGGAGACAGAACGTGTCCAACGCAAGCCGTCCGCCGCGGTCGGCGCCATTCGCCTGCGAGAAGAAGCCCGCGACCGGGTCGCGCGGCATGGTCGTCACCAACCATCCGCTCGCCTCGGCTGCCGGCGCGGAGATGCTGCTCGCCGGCGGCAACGCCATCGACGCCGCGATCGCCTCGCTCTTCGCGCTGACCGTGGTGGAGCCGATGATGGTCGGCGTGCTGGGCGGCGGCGTCGCGCATATCCGCCTCGCCGACGGCACCCATGTCGTGCTCGACGGGCTGAGCACCGCGCCCGGCGCGGCGCGCCCCGACATGTACGAGACGGTCTCGGACGAGCTGCCGAACTACCGCGAGACGAAGGGCCGCAAGAATGCCGTGGGCCCGCTCGCCATCGCGGTTCCCGGCGCGCTGCTGGGCTGGTGCACGGCGCTCGAGCGCTTCGGCAGCTTCCCGCTCGCCGACGTCATGGCGCCGGCGATCCGGCTGGCCGAGCGCGGCTTCGTCGCGACGCCCTACCTGCAGGACTGCACCGCCGACACCGCGGCGGACATCGCACGCGACCCGGGCCTCGCGCGGCTCTTCCTGCCCGATGGCGCGCCGATCACGGCAGGCACGCGACTGGTGCAGGGCGAATACGCCGACAGCCTGCGCGAGATCGCGCGCTCCGGGCCGTCCGCGCTCTATTCGGGCCCGCTCGGCGCTGCGCTGGCGGCGCATCTGCGCGCCGGTGGCGGCATCCTCGACGCGGCGGACCTGGCGGCCTATCGCATCGCGGAACGCGCGCCGATCCGCGGCACCTATCGCGGCTTCGAGATCCTCGGCCCGCCGCCGCCCGCGTCCTCGGGCGTGCATGTCGTGCAGATGCTCAACGTGCTCGAGGGCTTCGACGTCGGCGCGATGGGATTCGGCTCGGCCGACGCGCTGCACCTCGTCGCCGAGGCGCTGCGGCTGGGCTTCGCCGACCGCGCCGCGGCGACGGCCGATCCCGCCTTCGTGCGCGTGCCGGTCGACCGCCTGACCTCCAAGGACTACGCGGCCGAGCGCCGCGCCTCGCTCGACATGCGGCGCACCCGGCGCTGGACGGCCGGCGTTACCGGCGGCGAGAGCGCCAACACAACGCACCTGACCGTCGCCGACGACCGCGGCAACGTCGTCGCGAGCACGCAGACGATCAACGGGCTGTTCGGCGCCTGCGTGCAGGTGCCGGGCACCGGCATGATCGCGAACAACTACATGCTCAACTTCGACCCGCATCCCGGCCATGCCCTGTCGATCGCGCCGGGCAAGCGCTGCTTCACCTCGATGGCGCCCATGATGGCGCTGCGCGACGGCAGGATCGCCTTCGCGCTCGGGCTGCCGGGCGGGCTCAGGATCTTCCCCTCCGCCTTCCAGGCGATCCTCAACCTCGTCGACCACGGCATGACCCTGCAGGAGGCCGTGGAGGCCCCGCGGATCTGGACCGAGGGCGGCGTGCTCGAGATCGAGGACGCGATCCCGGATTCCGTCGCCGCCGAGCTGCGCGCGCGCGGCCACGAGGTCGTGCGCTCGCGGCGCATCGCCGGCGGGATGAACGCCATCGGCTTCGGCGCCGACGGCATGCTGACGGGCGCCGCGTGCTGGCGCGCCGACGGCACGCCGGTCGCAGTCTCCGGCGGGCTCGCGCGCGCCGGCGTGCGCTTCACCATCTGAGGGCCGGGCGGGCATCCGCGCCCCGGTCGACGCGTTCCAACCTCGAGAGAGCAGCCATGACAGAGAAGATCGTCGTCCTCGACGCGCTCGCCCCGCGCACCGCCGAGCGCCTGCGCGGGATGTTGCCGCCGGGCTTCGAGATGACCCACGCCACGGAGCGCACCGAGCCGCATCTCTGCGAGATCCTCGCCGACGCCGACTACGCGGTCTCCGGCCAGGTCGCCGTCACCGAGGCGATGCTGCGCGCCGCGCGCAAGCTGAAGCTGCTGCACAAGTGGGGCGTGGGCGTCGACAACTTCGACCTCGACGCGGCGCGCGCGCTCGGCATCAAGGTCGCCCGCACCACGGGCAGCAACGCCGTGCCGGTGGCGGAGTTCGCGCTCGGCCTGATGCTCTCCGCGCTGCGCAACATGGCCTATGGCCACGAGGGGCTGCAGAAGGGCGAGTGGCGGACCTGGAAGATGCGCGACGCCTTCATGCTCTCGGGCAAGACGGTGGGCATCGTCGGCTTCGGCGCGATCGGCAAGACGCTGGCGCGGCTGCTCACGGGCTTCGGCTGCGGCATCCTCTACACCAAGCCCACGCGCCTCGACGCGGCGGAGGAGGCGCGGCTCGGCGCGACCTGGGCGCCGCTCGCGGACCTGCTCGCGCAGTCCGACATCGTGTCGCTGCACTGCCCGATGACCGACCAGACGCGCAACATGATCGACTTCCGCGCGCTGTCGACCATGAAGAAGACCGCGATCCTCGTGAACTGCGCGCGCGGCGGCGTGGTGGTCGAGGACGACCTCGTCCGCGCGCTGCGCGAGGGCGTGATCCACGCCGCGGCGAGCGACGTCTACGAGACCGAGCCGCTGCCGCCCGACAGCACGCTGCTCGGAATCCCGAACATGGTGACCACGCCCCATCTCGCGGCGATGGCGGCCGACAACTTCGAGCCCTCGGTGCGCCGCATCTTCGAGAACATCAGGCGGCTTTCCGCCGGCGAGCCGATCGTCGCGGGCGACGTCGTGGTGCCCTGAGCGGCGCCAGGCGCGTCGCCATGCCCGACGACCTCAGGCTGCTCCCGCATCTCTGGACGCCGACGAGGGTCGGCGCGCTGGAGCTGCGCAACCGCGTGATGGTCAGCGGGCACACGGTCCTCTACGCGGAGGACGGGCTGCTGGGGGACCGCCACGTCGCCTATTTCGCGGAGCGTGCGCGCGGCGGCGCGGCGCTCGTCGTCATCGAGCAGCAGGCCGCGCATCCCGCGGGCCGCAACTACCTCGCTGGATGCCGCGCCTACGATCCCGCAGTGGTGCCGCGCTACGCCAGGCTCGCCGACGCGATCCACGCCCATGGCGCCGCCGTGTTCGCCCAGCTCTTCTGCGGTGGCGCGCAGGGCCAGGGGACGATGTACATCGATTCCTGGCGTGCCCTGATGGCGCCCTCGGCGATCGCCTCGACGCAGTTCCAGGAACTGCCCGCGGAGATGGACGAGGCGGACATCGCCTCCGTGACCGAGGGCTTCGCGACCTCCGCCGCGCACGCGCAGGCTGGCGGCCTCGACGGCGTGGAGATCCACGCCGCGCACAGCCAGCTGCTCGGCGCCTTCCTGAGCCCGGCCTTCAACCGCCGCATGGATGGCTATGGCGGCGACCTCGCGCGCCGCTGCCGCATCGTGCTGGAGATCGGCGAGGCCGTGCGCCGGCGCGTGGGCAGCCGCTTCGCCGTCGGGCTTCGCCTCTCGGCGAGCGAGTTCCTGCCGCGCGACGCGGGCATCGCGATCGAGGAGGCGGAGGCGCAGGCCGAGGTCTTCTGCCGCAGCGGGCTCTTCGACT
>JBEGVV010000174.1:0-2606 GCA_041178225.1 Pseudomonadota bacterium
CTCTGTCCTGTCCGGGGGATCCTGCACCGCGAACCTATAGCTTGCGCAGAGGCCAGGCGACCAGCGGGGCCTCGCGCGAGAGCCCGCCGATCTCGAGGACAGCGCCGCCGCCGGAGACGCGGCTGGCGTGGCGCGTCATCTCGAAGCGCCAGCCCGCGCGTTGCGCGGCGGCGACTTCGTCGTCCGCCTTCGTGCCCTTCAGGAACAGGCATGTCCCGCGCGGCGCGAGGAGCGGCGCGGCATGGGCCAGCAGGTCGGGCAGGGCCGCGAGCGCGCGCGCGACCACGACGGCCATCGTGCCGGCAAGCTTGCCTTCCGCCATCTTCTCCAGCCGCAGGGCGTGGACACGCACGTTATGGTTGAACAACTTGAGG
Source organism: Pseudomonadota bacterium (assembly GCA_041178225.1). GTDB lineage: Bacteria > Pseudomonadota > Alphaproteobacteria > CACIAM-22H2 > CACIAM-22H2 > CAIOSQ01. Next base: position 375 of record JBEGVV010000174.1, read on the forward strand.
GCCAGCGCGACCTCGATCAGGAAGGCCGCCTTGCGGCTATCCGATTCCACGAGGTGGAACATGGACTTGCGACCCGCATCCCGCGCCATGAGCGCGAGCACGAGGCCGGGAAACCCCGCACCCGACCCGAGATCGGCGACATGGGCGGCATCCTCGCCAAGCATGCGGAAGAGCTGGGCGCTGTCGGCGAAATGACGTTCCCAGACATCGTCGAGCGTCGCCGCGGAGACGAGGTTGATCTTGGCCTGCCATTTCAGGAGCAGCGTCCGGTAGGTCGCGAAGCCGTCGAGCGTTTCACGTGAAACACGCGAGAAGGCCTGGAATTCGGCTGGCGTCATGCAACTCTCCGCGCGAAGCGAAGCAGGATGGCGAGGGCGGCGGGCGTGATCCCGGGGATCCGGCTGGCCTGGGCGAGGTTGGCGGGACGCACGGATGCGAGCTTCTGCCGCATCTCCATGGACAGCGCGGATACCGACATCCAGTCGAGGTCGGTGGGCAGTCCCACCGACGCGTCGGCGCGATGGGTCCGGATATCGGCATCCTGGCGGGAGAGGTAGCCGCGGTAGCGGGCGTCGATCTCGAGCTGGCGGGCGACATCGGCGCGCATCTCGCCAAGCTCCGGCCAGGTCGCGGCGAGGCGGGCAAGGTCGATGCCCGGAAGCGCGAGCAGGTCCGTCACGTCGCGCATGACGCCATCGGCATTGACCGCGATCCCGGCGCGGGCGAGCTGCTGCGGGCTGGCGCGCAGGCTGCGTGCGAGGCGGCCGGCCTCGTCCAGCGCGGCGGACTTGGCGGCCCAGGCGGCCCCGCGTGCGCTGCCGACGCAGCCCCAGGACAGGCCGAGCGGCGTGAGGCGGCGGTCGGCGTTGTCGGCGCGCAGCTGCAGCCTGTATTCGGCGCGGCTGGTGAGCATCCTGTAGGGCTCGCTCGTGCCCAGCGTCGTCAGGTCGTCGACCAGCACGCCGATATAGGCCTCGCTGCGGTCGATCTCGCGCGGCGTGCCGCCGGAGGCGACGAACGCCGCATTGACGCCAGCGAGGATGCCCTGGGCGGCGGCCTCCTCGTATCCGGTCGTCCCGTTGATCTGGCCGGCGAGGAAGAGCCGCGGCGCCTGCTTCACCTGGAGGCCCGGCGTCAGCTGGCGCGGATCGACGAAGTCGTACTCTATGGCGTAGCCCGGCCGAAGCATGACCGCATGCTCGAGCCCGGGGATGCTTGCCAGCATGGCCAGCTGCACGTCCTCGGGCAGCGAGGTCGAGATGCCGTTCGGGTAGACCGTGTCGTCGTCCAGCCCCTCGGGCTCGAGGAAGACCTGGTGGCGCTCGCGCGCGGCGAAGCGCACGACCTTGTCCTCCACCGAGGGGCAGTAGCGCGGCCCCGTGCCCTCGATCTGGCCGGAATAGAGCGGGGAGCGGTGCAGGTTGGAACGGATGATCTCGTGGGTCGCCGGGCTCGTGTAGGTGATGTGGCAGGGGACCTGGGGCGTCTCGATGCGCGCCGTCAGCGTCGAGAAGGGGATCGGGGGATCGTCGCCGGGCTGCAGCTCGAGCGCGGCCCAGTCGATGGTCCGTCCGTCGAGGCGTGGCGGTGTCCCGGTCTTGAGCCTGCCGAGCCTCAGGCCCAGCGCCGCAAGGGTCGAGGAGAGGCCGAGGGCGGGCGCCTCGCCGATGCGTCCCGCCTCGATCCTGCGCTCGCCGACATGGATGAGCCCGCGCAGGAACGTGCCGGTGGTCAGGACCACCGCGCCGGCGCCGATCCGCTCGCCCGTGGCGGTGACCACGCCAGCGACCGCGCCATCGGCGCCGATGACGAGGTCCTCGACCGCGCCGGCCAGGACCTCCAGCCCGTCCTGCGCCAAGACCAGGTCCTGCATGGCTGTGCGGTAGAGCTTGCGATCGGCCTGGGCGCGGGGGCCCTGCACGGCCGGGCCCTTCGAGCGGTTGAGCATGCGGAACTGGATGCCGGCCCGGTCGATGGCGCGTGCCATGAGCCCGTCCAGTGCGTCGACCTCGCGCACCAGCTGGCCCTTGCCAAGGCCGCCGATCGCGGGGTTGCAGGACATCTCGCCGATCTTCGCGGGATCATGGGTGACGAGGGCGGTGCGCGCACCCATGCGCGCCGCCGCCGCTGCCGCCTCGCAGCCGGCATGGCCGCCGCCGACCACGATCACGTCGTATCCACGGGTCTGTCCCATGCGGGCGCGAAACTAGGGCCGGGCAGGGCGAGGGGTCA
>JBEGVV010000175.1:0-6406 GCA_041178225.1 Pseudomonadota bacterium
ACGCGCCGTAGCTCTCATGCGCCTCCTTGTGCACCGCTTCGATGCGGGCAAGCAGGCGATCATTGTCGCGCGCGCGGGCGCTTGGCGCGCGGGCCAGCCACTCATGGTAGCCGCTGCGCGACACGCCCAGCGCCGAGCAGAGGCGCGTGATCGCGTGCTCGCCGGCGAGCACGCGGATGAACGCGTACTTCACGGCAGCTCGCGCGCGAAGTACGCCGCCGTTTTTTTAGGATGTCCCGCTCCTCCGTCACCCGCTCGAGTTCGCGCTTCAGCCGCTTCACCTCGGCACTCTCGTCGCCCGCGGGACGGCCGGGCCGATCGTGGAACGCGTCGGGCCCCCTCTCGCGCAGTTGGGTGCGCCACGCATAGAGCTTCTCGCGCTTGATCCCGAGTTCGCGCGCGATCGCCGCCGCCGGCTGCTTGCCGGCATCAAGCAGCCAAACCGCCTCGAGCTTGAACGCCTTCGTGAATACCTGCCTTGCCATTCCGGATCTCCCTGGCCGACGATAACCTCGTCGGAGATGTCCGGAAAACCGGGGGTGGCTCAGACAACCATTTCCCGGCGCGACTCATCCCCTCACGGCAGGCTTGCCCGGCCCTCGCGTGCATGGAACGCCTGCGCGGTCTCCCAGGCGACGGATTGCAGGTGGGCTGCGATGTCCGCGGGCAGCCCTGCGGTGAAGGCGCTGCCCACCGGGTTCACCTTGTAGAGCGACGCCGCGACCGTGCAGGCGGCGAGGTAGGTGCCCGCGACGGTGGGGTGGCGCTTGTCGGCGACGGTCAGCGCTATGTCCGGCCTGCTTGCCTTCGACGCGGCGAAGGCGAGGCCGGCCGGGACGACCAGCGCGTCGTTGGCCTTGCCGGCCTTCACGTACTCCGCGGCGAGCTGCCCGGTCATCTCGGGCTTGTCGTCATAGGCCCAGGACATGAACAGCGCGGGATGCGTGCCGAAGCTGCGCGCCGCCTCGCTGTGGCGCGCCGCGAACTCGTGGAAGAGCGGCCCGAGCTGCGGATGGATCGGGCACTGGCTGCAATCCATCATCAGCATCGCGTCGAACTTGCGCGCGCTGGTGTCGTTGAAGCGGATCTCGTTGTCGCCGACGAAGGAGTAGCTCGCCAGCCCGCCGGGCCCGAGATAGGACCGCACGTCATGCCAGTTCAGCCCGGAGCCGCCGATGCCGACCAGGGTAGAGCGATGCCCGCTGCCACCGCGCTCGGCGAGCAGCCTGCCGACCACGCCGTGGATGCCGTTGTTGTAGTAGAAGAAGCTGTTGCCCACCCAGATCAGCGACTTGACCTCCGTGGCGAGCGGCGGCGGGTCGGCGGCCAGCGCGCCCGGAGAGGCGCAGGCAAGCGCGGCGATGGTGGCGACGCGCCGCAGTACGCGCCCGAGGGCGGACCGGGTCCTGGTCCCCTGCGAGACCGGGACATGAATTCGGGATGCCATGCCAACCCCTTGCCCCGCCGGATAGCGGGTCGTTGAGAGCGATGTCCCGCGACGCTAGGCGGCGCGGCGACGCGCGTCCAGTCGCGCCAGCCATGCGAAATCGGATCCAGACAACCATTTCGCCGCTCGGCCTTGGGCGAGGCGCGCGCATTCGTTGTCTGGATCCGATTTCGGGGGCGGGGCTCGACCGGGGTCGATGGCGCGCTAGGGTCTGGGGTTCGACACGCAGCGCGAGGCAGGCGATGGATCTTCCCGGACATGGCCGCTACGACTACAGCCCGATCGTGGCGCGGCGCGGTTATTCATGGCCCGGCGGCGCGCGGCTCGCCGTCTATGTCGGGCTGAACCTCGAGCATTTCGCCTTCGGCGAGGGGCTGGGCGCCGAGCTCGCGCCCGGCGGCCCGCAGCCCGACGTGCTGAACTACGCGTGGCGCGACTACGGCAACCGCGTCGGCGCGTGGCGGATGCTCGAGCTCCTCGACGCGCTTGGCTGGCCCTGCTCGGTGCTCCTCAACAGCTCGATCTACGACTACGCGCCGCAGCTCGCCGCGGCCTTCCGCGCGCGCGGCGACGAGTTCGTCGGCCATGGCCGCAGCAATGCCGAGCGCCAGGGCGTCCTCGGCGAGGCGGGGGAGCGGGCGCTGATCGAGGAGGCGACCGCGGCGATCGCGCGCCACGAGGGCAAGCCTCCGGCCGGCTGGCTTGGTCCATGGATCTCGCAGAGCCGCGCCACGCCCGACCTGCTGCAGGAGGCGGGCTATTCCTACCTGCTGGACTGGTGCATGGACGACCAGCCGGTCTGGTTCCGCACGCGCAAGGGGCGGATCCTGTCCGTGCCCTACCCGCAGGAGCTCAACGACATCCCGATGATCGTCGGTCGCAAGATCGGCGGTGACGCCTTCGCGGACATGATCGTCGACAATTTCGACGAGATGCGCGAGCAGTCGCGCGCGCAGCCGCTGGTCATGGGCATCGCGCTGCATCCCTACCTGGTCGGCCAGCCCCATCGCCTGCGCCACCTGCGCCGCGCGCTGCAGCACGTCGCCGCGCGTCGCGACGGCGCCTGGATCACGACCGCCGGCGCGATCGCCGCGCATGCGGCGGCCCTACCGCCGGGGATCGTGCCGGGCGGCTGAGCGCGCCGCCCCGCGTTCATTCCCAGTCGAGGCTCATCAGAAGGATCTCGCAGCCGGGGTGCTTGTGCTCGAGGAAGCGCAGCACCGCGCTCTCCGTCCGCGCTCCCCTCAGGTTCTGGCCCACGCTGCCGCGCAGCCGGGTGCGCGACCGGGAGGCCGTCCCCTCGCGCTGGTAGCAGTAGTCGACCTCGAAATATTCCGCCGCCATTCCTCGCGCCTCCTGCCGTTCGCGTGTCGTCCCGCCCTCACGCCAGCGCCGCCACGAAGCGCATCGTCGCCTCCAGCACGGCCTCGCGACGGTCGCGATGCGGGGCGTGGCCGCAATCCTCGAGGAGGATCGTCTCGCAGCCGCCGCCGGCCTGGCGCGCGATCGCCTCGAGCTGCGCGGCCGTGCCGTACTCGTCGCGCTCGCCCTGCAGGACCAGCGCTGGCGCCGCGATCGCGGGAAGCAGGTCCTCGATGTTCCAGCCGCGGAATTCGGCCGACAGCCAGGTGTCGTGCCAGTCGGCGAAGACCCGCGGCGCGTCGGCGTGGTGCCGCGCGAGGCGCGCGGGCAGGTCGGTCCCGCGCCAGGCGTCGCCGGCCGCGCGGATCCCGTCGAGCGTTTCCTCCTCGACGAAGACATGCGGCGCCTCGAGCACCATCCCGGCGACCTCGTGCCCGGACGCGGCGTGGATGAGCGCGATCGATGCTCCGTCGGAATGGCCGAAGAGGACGGGTCGCGCGATGCCGAGCGCCGACAGCAGGGCGGGCAGGCTCCGCCGCGCCTCGACATGCAGGTAGTCGGCGCGGCGCGGCGCGGCTGGCGGCGCCGAGGCGCCATAGCCATGGCGCGAATGGACGAGCCCGCCGCAGCCGGTGCGCGCGCAGAGCTCGTCGGGGAAGTCGCGCCATAGCCGCGCCGACCCGAGCCCCTCGTGCAGGAACACGATCACCGGCGCGCCCGCGCGCGTCGCCGGGACGAGGCGGTGCTCGATCGGGCCGCCACCGCAGTCGACGAAGGACATCATGCGCGTCGAGCATCGCCATGGCGCGCGCCGCGCGCAAGGTGCCGGCACCCGGCGGATCGTCGGCGCGGTTGCGCCGCGGCCGCGCCTGGCTTATGCGGGACATGCCGTCCGCGCCCTCCGTTTCCCGCAGGCGAGATGTTCGTTCCCGTCCAGGCCTTTTCCCGCGTCCTGCGCCGCCCGACCGCGCTCTCCGCCGCGCGCCTCGCCGAGGCGGCGCGACGCCTGCCGGGGATCGTGCGCGAGCGACGGCGCGCGCGCGCGCCGATGCCGGCGGCCGGCCGGCCCCTGCGCGTGCTGAGCTGGAACCTGCTGCGCGTGACCGGCGCGAGCGTCGCCGAGCTCGCCGGGCTGGTCGAGGCGCACGCGATCGATGTCGCGCTGCTGCAGGAGGCGACCGCCGGGTTCGAGGCCCTGCCCGCGCATGTCGGCGGCGCGATGGCGCGCTATCCGCTGCCGGGGCGCATCCACGGGCCGGCGATCTGGGCGCGCCATGGCCTGTCGCAGGCGCGCCGCGTGCCCCTGTTCAGCCGCGCGATCGCGCGCCATGCCGTCGTCGCCGAGGCGGGCGGCATGCTCTTCGCCTCGGTGCATCTCTCCCACGGCCAGCTGATGTGCCGCCGACAGGCGCGCGAGGCGAGCCTCGCGCTCGCCGCCGGTCCGGCCGTCATCGCCGGCGACTTCAACATGGTCGGGCCGTTGCGCCTCGACGGGTTCCGCGAGGTGGGGCCGCGCGCGCCGACCCATTTCGCCAACGGGATCCTGCCGCTGCGCCTCGATCGCTGCTTCGTGCGCGGCCTTGCCTGCGCGGGCGCGCGCGCGCTCGATCGTGGCGGCTCGGACCACCGCCCGATCCTGCTCGACCTCGTCGCCATGGCCCCGGCCGAGCCGGGTCGCGACGCGGCCTGAGCGCGTTCAGAGGTCGCCCATCTTCAGCGTGATGCGGATCGCGCGCGGGTAGCCGCGCGCGCCAGGAGGAAGTGCGAAGGGCTGCGCGTCGCGCGCGGCCCGCAGGAAGGATTCGAGTGCCACGCGCACGGGCTCGGCCTGCGGCTTCAGCAGTTCGCGGTAGTTCTCGATCATCACCTCGGGGCGCCAGGGATCGTGCTTCCCGAAGGGCGGTGCGAGCATGCCGTCCTCCTGCAGGGCGAACACGCCGCCCATCACGACATCGCGGAAGCGGGGGCTGCGCATGTCGATCAGCCAGAAGGGCATGATCTGCGCGAGGACGAAGTCGCCCTCGCTCTGCTGCCGCGCCTCCGACGCGGAGGCGCGGCGCTGCGCGTCGCGCCCGCGTCCCCCCGTCGACGGACCGTCGACGCGCGCCTTGCCGGCCTCGGGCGGCTTCGCGGGTGGCGGCTTGCGCTCGGCCGGGCGCTCCTGCCGCTGCGGTTGCTGCCTCTGCTCCTGTGGCGGCTTCGTCTCCTGGCGTGGCGCCTCGGCGGGCGGCACCGGCTCGGGCAGCGTCGTGGCGGGAGGAGGGGCCAGGGATGCCTCCGCCGGCTCGGGCAGGGCAGGCTCGGGCAGGGCAGGCTCGGGCATCCGGGCGGCCCCGGCCTGTGCCTCGGGTGCCTCGGGCGGGGGCGACGGCGGAGGCGAGGCCGCGGGCTCCGCGTCCGGGCCCGGTTCCGCGCGCGACACGTCGCCGATCGGCGCCTGCTCGAGGAGCGGCTTGGGCGGATCGAGGAGGCGCGCGAGTTCGGGCAGGGGAGGTGTCGGCGGCGGCGGAGGGGCCGGAGCCGGGGCTGGCGCCGGTTCCGGTGCCTTCTCGGGCTCGGGGGGCGGGGGCGGTGGCTCCTGCGGTTCGATCTGCGCGATCTCGACCACGACCTCCCGTGGCCCGGTCTCCTGGCGGCTCGATGGCGAAAGCAGGGGCAGGATGCCGAGCGCGATCGGCACGGCGGCATGCAGCGCGAGGGCGAGGAGGAACGCGATCCAGGCCAGGCGCCCGGGCTCAGGCGACAGCGGGAACGGCGAGGCCGCCGTCATGCGTCGCGCAGGCTGATCTTCACGATGGCGGCGCGGGTCGTCGCCGGCGTCCCGGCGAGCGCGATCGCGTCGCGGCCGCCATCGACGCGCAGCGCGTCGCCGGGCGCGAGGTCCCAGGAGCGGGCGCCGCTGGACACGGCGACGGTGCCGGAGAGCGCGACCACGAAGAGGACGCCGTCGCCGGGCGCGAGGTCGCTCGGCGCGCCGACGATCTCGACCTCATGGGATGCCGCGTCGCGGCGGGTGATCGCGTTGAGGTCGCGCGTGCGCACGGCGCCCAGCAGCCTGCCATGGCAGGCCTGGTCGCCCGGGAACCGGATCGCCTCGAACAATCCGCCCGCGAGCGTGGTGCCGTCCGCGAAGTCGAGGGCGAGCCCGCCGCCCTCGATCGGCACCAGCGTGCGGTCGCAGCCGGGGAATGCCGAGAAGGGGCCGTCGGCGCCGATCGTGGCTATGGACAGGCGCCAGTCGAAGGCGTCGCCCGACGCGGGATGGCGCGCGATCTCGGCCGTGCGGCCGAGGCCGTTCTTCCACGCCATGTCGGCATGGCCCGAGGCAGGGAGGAATGTGAAGCGGGGCATGTCCTGCATGGCGAATTCCTAGCACGGGAGGGACGCGCGGCTCACCTGCGCGGGTCGCCTCAGCCCTCGTCGCGCTCCGCCTTCTCGAGTTCCTCGGCGAGCGCGAGCCAGCGCTCCTCGGCCGCCGCGAGCGCCGAGGCGACCTCGCCCCGACGCCGCGCGAGCGCCGTCGCGCGCGCCGCGTCGGCGTAGAGCGCGGGATCGGCGAGCTGCGCCTCGAGCCGGGCGCGCTCGGCGTCGAGCGTC
>JBEGVV010000176.1:0-30358 GCA_041178225.1 Pseudomonadota bacterium
CGGCAGGTCGCGCGACGATCGGCGCCTCGCCGCCAGAGCCCAAGCGCGTCGCCCGGCCTCCAGCACTCATGCCCTCCCCGTCGCCGCGCTGCCGCGCGGCGCCACCCCTCCCATCCGCGCTGCGCGCGGACGGGAGGGGAGCTGGTGCGGGGCATCCGCGCTTGCGCGGCGCGGAATTCGGCTAAGCTGCGCGGGCAATCCGGGGAGGACGGGACATGGGATATTTCGTCGGCGAATACGCGATCGCGCCGGCCGCGCTCGAGGACGAGGAGAAGCTGCTCGCGGGGCTCGCGGCCATGCGCGACGTGCGCGGCCTCGAGGTGCCGTTCACGGGCGCGCTCCATCGCAGCGACGAGAAATGGCTGTTCGCGCGGCTGCGGCGCGACTGGGACCATGTCGTCACGCTGATCCCCGGCACGATGGGCACGCTGCAGAAGGACAAGGCCTTCGGCCTCGCCTCCGCCGACGAGTCCGGCCGCCAGGCGGCGCTCGCCATGGCGCGCGAGGCCCGCGCCGCCGTCGCGCGGCTCAACGAGGCCGCCGGCCGCGCCGCCGTCATCGCGGTCGAGGTGCAGTCCGCGCCCAGCCGCGGCCCCGCCGGCGGCACAGGCACGGGCGACGCCTTCGCCCGCTCGCTCGCCGAACTCGCCGCGTGGGACTGGTTCGGGGCGCGCATCGTGGTCGAGCATTGCGACGAGCACCTGCCCGGCCACCCGCAGCACAAGGGCTTCCTGTCGCTCTCCGACGAGCTCGCCGCCATCGCGCGCGCCAACGGCGCCGCGCGGCGCCCGCTCGGCGTCAACGTCAACTGGGGCCGCTCGGTGCTCGAGACGCACGACGCGGGCCGCGCTGTCGAGCATGTCGAGGCCGCCGCGCGGGCGGGCGCGCTGTCGGGCATCATGTTCTCCGGCGCCTCGGGCGCGGACACGCCCTACGGCGCATGGCAGGACACGCACATGCCGCACGCGCCGGCGGCCGGCCTGCGCCACGGCGCGGCGGGCTCGCTGATGACCGAGGCCGAGATCCGCCGCACCCTCGCCGCGGCGAAGGGCGTCGCGCTCGACTTCCTGGGCGCCAAGATCGCCATCCGCCCGCCCGAGGCGGGCGTGGAGGCGCGGCTCGGCATGGTCGGCGACCTGCTCGCCATCCTCGCGCGCGCGGGCTGAGCCGCGCCACGCAGGATCCGGATTGACTCCGTGGGGCCGAACCGGCCCCATGGAGGGGAGCCGCGCGGGGCCCGGAGGGCGCCGCCGCGGCAAGTGCACCAAGGGGAGGAAAGCATGAACTTCGTCACTGGCCGGCGCGCGCCGGTCGCCGCCGCGCTGCTCGGCGCGGCCGCGCTGCTCGCGTCGTCGAGCCTCGGCGCCGCCTGGGCGCAGGGCCGCTACAAGGAAGCGCCGCAGCTCGCCGAGGACGTGAAGGCCGGGCGCCTTCCCTCCGTCGACAAGCGCCTGCCGGAGAACCCGCTGGTCGTGCCGGTGGTCGAGCGCACGGGGCAGTATGGCGGCGTCTGGCGCCGCGCCTTCCTCGGGCCGGCCGACGCGAACAACTACGTGCGCGTGGTGTTCGACTCGCTGTTCCGGCACTCGCCCGACGGCGGCAAGATCGAGCCGAAGATCGCGGCCGGAGCCGAATCCTCGGCTGACTTCAAGACCTGGACGATCAGGCTGCGCAAGGGCGCGCGCTGGTCGGATGGCGCGCCCTTCGGCGCGGACGACATCCTGTTCTGGTACAAGGACGTCCTGCTCAACAAGGACCTGACGCCGTCGCTTCCCGGCTGGATGCGCAACAAGGACGGCTCGCCCGCGCTCGTCGAGAAGGTCGACGACGCGACCGTGCGCTTTTCCTTCGCCGAGCCGGCGACGCTGTTCCTGACCGCGCTGGTCGCGGCCGATGGCGGCGACCGCACCTACGCGGCCTTCCTGCCGGCCCACTACCTGAAGAAGTTCCACCCCGCCTACACGGCGAAGGAGGAGGTCGACAAGGCCGCGCAGGCCGCGGGCTTCAAGACCTGGGCCGAGCTCTTCGCCGCGCGCAACGCGCCGCCGGAGAACCCGGAGCGCCCGACCATGGCGGCCTGGGTCCCGACCAGCCGCGTCAGCGATCCCGTCCTGACCCTGAAGCGCAACCCCTACTACGTGGGCGTCGATCCGGACGGCAACCAGCTTCCCTACATCGACGAGGTGCGCTTCACCTACTTCGCGGACGTGCAGGCGCTGAACCTCGCGGCGATCGCCGGCCAGTTCGACATGCAGGAACGCCACATCCAGATGACGAACTACCCCGTCTTCAAGGACGAGGAGAAGAAGGGCAGGTACCGCATCCTGACCTGGTCGACCTTCGGCGGCGCCGACGCAGCCATCACCTTCAACCAGACCTACCGGGCGGACCCGGAGATGGCGAAGCTGATGGCGACGAAGGACTTCCGCGTCGCGCTCTCCCACGCCATCAACCGCGACCAGATCAGGGAATCGGCGTTCCTCGGCCTCGGCGAGGCGCGCCAGCCGGTGCCGGCGCCCTGGCACCCGTACTTCCCGGGCGACGAGCACGCGAAGAAGTACCTGGCCCACGACGTCGCGCTCGCGAACCGCATGCTCGACCGGCTCGGCCTCGACAAGAAGGATGCGCAGGGCGTCCGCCTGCTGCCGAACGGCAAGCCGGCGACGATCGAGATCGCCATCGTGCCGGCGTTCGGCGCGTGGCCCGACGTCGGCCAGCTCGTCGCCAAGGACTGGGAGAGGGTCGGCATCAAGACCATCGTCCAGATCCGCGAGCGCGCGCTGCACTTCAAGATGCGCGACGCGAACGAGCTGATGGCCGAGATCTGGAACCAGGACACGACCGGGTTCCCGTTCACGGGCAACACCAAGTTCGACATCCGCATCCCGGCGATCCAGATCGGCAACTTCGGCCCGCTGCACGGCCAGTGGTACCGCTCGAACGGCCGCGAGGGCGCCGAGCCGACGGCGGAGATCAAGAAGCTCGTCGAGCTGATCGACACGGCGAAGACCGTCGGCACGGAGCAGCAGGTCAAGGTCGCGCAGGAGATCTTCAGGATCTGGGCCGACCAGGTCTACGAGGTCGGCATCGTCGGCCTGACGCCCATGATCCAGGGCGTGGTGGTGCTCAACAGCCGGATGCGCAACGTGCCCGCGCAGCTCGGCAACGACTGGCCGCTGCGCACGCCGGGCAACGCGCGCCCGGAGCAGTTCTTCTACCAGCGCTGAACGGAAGGCCGGGGGCGCGCGCCAGCGAGCGGCGCGCGTCCCCGGCGCCCCGCCCGGCCAGACAGGCTCCCCCGCGCCCGCACGCATGATCCGCTTCGTCCTCCAGCGCCTGCTGCTGCTTCCGCTGCTGCTCGTCGTCTTCTCGATCCTCGTCTTCGTGATCGTGGAGGCGCCGCCGGGCGACTTCCTGACGTCCTACATCGCGACGCTGGCCTCCTCGGGCTCCTCGATCGGCGCCGAGCAGGTCGAGGCGCTGCGCCGCCAGTACGGCCTCGACCAGCCGATCTGGGTCCAGTACCTGAAATGGGTCGGCAACCTGCTCCAGGGCGACCTCGGCCTGTCGCTCGAGTACCAGCGCCCGAACTCCGAGCTGATCGGCGAGCAGCTCTTCCTCACCGTCGTGCTGGCGCTGTTCTCCTTCGTGCTGACATGGATCATCGCCGTGCCGGCGGGCATCTACTCGGCCATCCGGCAGCGCTCGGTGGTCGACTACATCCTCACCGTCGTGAACTACATCGGCGTCGCGACGCCGAACTTCATGCTCGCGCTCGTGCTGATGTGGGTGGCCTTCGCCTATTTCGGCATCAGCGTCACCGGGCTCTTCTCGCCCGAGTACCAGGGCGCGGAGTGGAGCCTCGCGAAGTTCCTCGACCTGCTGGCGCATGCCTGGCTGCCCTCGCTGGTGCTCGGCATCGCGGGCACGGCGCGGCTGACGCGCGTGATGCGCGCGAACCTGCTCGACGAGCTCAACAAGCCCTACGTGGTCACCGCCCGCGCGAAGGGCCTGTCCGAATGGACGCTGGTGCTGCGCTACCCCGTGCGCCTGGCCTTCAACCCGCTGGTCAGCACGATCGGCTGGTACCTGCCGCAGCTCTTCTCCGGCAGCCTCATCGTCGCGACCGTGATGAACCTGCCGAACATCGGGCCGCTGCTGCTGCGCGCGCTGGTCAACCAGGACATGTACCTCGCGGGCAGCATCCTGCTGATCTACTGCATGCTGACGATCGTGGGCACGCTGCTCTCGGACATCCTGCTCGCCTGGCTCGACCCGCGAATCAGGATGGATGGCTGACATGGCAGGTGCCGCCGCCGAGATGTCCGTCGCGGAGGAGAGGATCTCCGTCGCCTCCAACTGGACCCTGGTCTGGTGGCGGTTCCGCAAGCACAAGCTCGCGCTCGCGAGCGCCGCGATCCTCGCGGTGCTCTACGCGATCGTCCTCTGCCCCGACTTCTTCAGCACCCAGGATCCCGAGCGCACCGACGCGCGCCAGGCCTTCATCCCGATCCAGTCGATCCACTTCCTCGACGACGGCAAGTGGGCCCCCTGGGTCCCCGCCGCGGTCGGCAAGCGCAACCCGGTGACGCTGCGCATGGAATGGGGGACCGATCCCGCCCGCAAGATCCGCATCGGCTTCTTCGTCGACGGGCCGGAGTACCGCTTCCTCGGACTCGTCCGCGCCAAGGTGCGGCTGGTCGGCCCGCTCGACCCCGAGCAGCGGATCTTCCTGCTGGGATCCGACCGCATGGGGCGCGACCAGTGGTCGCGCATCATGCACGGCACGCAGACCTCGATGACGATCGGCCTCGTGGCCGTGACGCTCAGCGTCGTGCTCGGCATCGTGCTCGGCGGCGTCTCGGGCTATTTCGGCGGCTGGATCGACCAGGTGATCCAGCGCCTGATCGAGATCCTCCAGTCCGTGCCCACGATCCCGATCTGGCTCGCGCTCAGCGCGGCGCTGCCGCGCGACTGGACGCCGACGCAGGTCTTCTTCGCGATCACGGTGATCCTGTCGCTCATCGGCTGGACGACGCTGGGCCGCGAGGTGCGCGGCCGGTTCCTCGCGCTGCGCGAGGAGGACTTCGTGCTGGCGGCGGAGCTCGCGGGCTGCAGCCGCTGGCGCATCATCGTGCGGCACATGGTGCCGACCTTCCTCAGCCACATCATCGCGACGAGCTCGCTCGCCATCCCCGTGATGATCATCAACGAGACGTCGCTCTCCTTCCTTGGCCTCGGCATCAGGCCGCCCGCCATCAGCTGGGGCGTCCTGCTGCAGGAGGCGCAGAACATCCAGACGCTGGCGCTGGCGCCGTGGCTGCTGCTGCCCGGCCTGCTCGTGATCGTGGCGGTGCTCGCCTTCAACCTCGTCGGGGACGGCCTGCGCGACGCCTCCGACCCGTACTCGAAGTGAGGCGCGGGTGACGGGCGAACCGCTGCTCTCCGTGCGCGGCCTCAAGGTCGTCTTCGGCCTGGACGAGGGCAGCGTGCGCGCCGTCGACGGCGTCAGCTTCGACGTGATGCCGGGCCAGGTCGTCGGCATCGTCGGCGAGAGCGGCTGCGGCAAGAGCGTGACGACGAAGGCGATGCTCCAGCTCGTCGACCCGCCCGGCCGCATCGCCGCGGGCGAGATGCTCTTCCGCCGCGCCGGGGGCGAGGCGGTCGACCTCGCCAGGCTCGACCCGCGCGGTCGCGAGATCCGCGAGATCCGCGGCGCGGAGATCGCGCTGATCCCGCAGGAGCCGATGGCTTCCTTCAGCCCCGTCCACACCGTGGGCGAGCAGATCGTCGAGGCGATCCGCCTGCACGCGCGGCAATGGCGGCCGGAGGGCGGCGCGGTGAGCCGCGCGGACGCGCGCGCCATCGTGGTCGACCTGTTCCGCGACGTCGGCATCTCGATGCCCGAGCAGCGGCTCGATTCCTATTCCTGGCAGCTCTCCGGCGGGTTGCGCCAGCGCGCGATGATCGCCATGGCGCTGTCCTGCAAGCCGCGCCTGCTGATCGCCGACGAGCCCACGACCGCGATCGACGTGACGACGCAGGCGCAGGTGCTCGCCCTGCTGCGCGACCTGCAGAAGCGCCATGGCACCGCGATCGTCTTCATCACGCACGACCTCGGCGTCATCGCCCAGATGGCGAGCCACGTCGTCGTCATGTATCTCGGCCGCGTGATGGAGGAGGGGCCCGTCGACGCGATCTTCCACGCCCCGCGCCACCCCTACACGCGCGCGCTGCTGCGCTCGATGCCGGGCATGCGCGGGGAGACGCGCGTCGCGCTGCCGACCATCTCCGGCACGCTGCCGCATCCCTTCAACCGGCCCACGGGCTGCCCCTTCCACCCGCGCTGCGAGGAGGCGATCGCCGGGCGCTGCCAGGCGCGCGTGCCGGTCCCGAGGCCGGTGGGCGGCGGGCAGTCGGCGAGCTGCTTCCTCCACCACGACGAGGCGGAGGCGACATGAGCGGGGCAGACGGCGCGCAGCCGCTGCTGCGGGTGCGCAACCTGCGCAAGTTCTTCCCGATCGTGAAGGGCGTGTTCCGCCGCACGGTGGGCCACGTGCGCGCGGTCGACGACGTCGGCTTCGACGTGCACGAGGGCGAGACGCTGGGCCTCGTCGGCGAGAGCGGCTGCGGCAAGACGACGACCTCGCGCTGCATCCTGCGCGCCATGGCGCCGACCTCCGGCGAGATGCTCTACCGGCGGCGCGACGGCTCGACGGTCGACCTCGCGCCGCTCTCGCGCCGCGAGCTGCGTCCGCTGCGCGCCGAGATCCAGATGATCTTCCAGGACCCGTTCGGGTCCCTGAACCCGCGCATGACGCTGTTCGACAACGTCGGCGAACCTCTGCTCGTCAACGGGATGTCGAACCGCGGCGAGCGCATGGACCGCGTCGCGGAGCTGCTCAGGCTGGTCGGGCTGCGCCCGGAGTTCATGCACCGCTTCCCGCACGCCTTCAGCGGCGGCCAGCGCCAGCGCATCGGCATCGCGCGCGCGCTGTCGACCAACCCGCGCCTCGTCGTCGCCGACGAGCCGGTCTCCGCGCTCGACGTCTCGGTCCAGGCGCAGGTGCTGAACCTGCTGCTCGAGCTGCAGGAGCGCCTGCGCCTCACCTTCCTGTTCGTCGCGCACGACCTGTCGGTCGTCCGCCACATCTCGGACCGCGTCGCGGTCATGTATGTCGGCCAGATCGTGGAGCTCGCGCCGACGAAGTCGATCTTCGAGCGCCCGCGCCATCCCTACACCGCCGCGCTGCTCAAGGCCGTGCCCGTCGCCGACCCGCGCGTGCCGGCCGGCGACGTGCTGCTCAAGGGCGAGGTGCCCAGCCCGGCGAACCCGCCCGCGGGCTGCTACTTCAACCCGCGCTGCCCCTTCGCGGACGAGCGCTGCCGGCGCGAGGCGCCGGTCCTGCGCGAACTCGCGAGCGGCCATTCCGTGCGCTGCCACCACGCCGAGCGCCTCCAGCTCGCGGTGCCTCAGGAGCGAATCGACGAGGCTGGCCGATCCGGCTAGCGTGGGAGACGTGCGGTGCGCGCGGGGGCGTGCAACGCGACAAGGAGGGGGAAGACGATGTCGCACCTGACGATGACGCGCCGCGGCGCGGTCCTGCTTGCCATGGCGCTCGCCGC
Source organism: Pseudomonadota bacterium (assembly GCA_041178225.1). Lineage (GTDB taxonomy): Bacteria > Pseudomonadota > Alphaproteobacteria > CACIAM-22H2 > CACIAM-22H2 > CAIOSQ01. Next base: position 7,627 of record JBEGVV010000176.1, read on the forward strand.
CGCGTGCCCGTCCATGCCCGCCGCCGCGCAGGCGCCGCAGCGCGGCGGCACGCTGACCGTCGCGGTCGACCTCGAGCCCGCGAGCCTCGACCCCGCCTTCTCGAACGCCTCCACCGACAGGCGCGTCTACAACCTCTTCGCGGAGAACCTGCTGCAGCAGGACGACACGGGCGCGTTCCGCCCGATGCTCGCGGAGGGCTGGGACTACGCCCCCGACCGCAGGTCGATCACCTTCCGCCTGCGCAAGGGCGTGCGGTTCCACGACGGCACGGAGTTCGACGCCGCTGCCGTGAAGTTCAACCTCGAGCGCGTGGCGGATCCCGCCAACAACGCGCGGGCCAGGCAATACCTGCTCGACCTCGCCTCGGTCGACGTGATCGACGGCCATACGGCGCGGGTGAACCTGAAGCAGCCCAGCGGCGGGTTCCTCGCCGTCCTCGCGCTCGAGGCAGGCTCGATGCTCTCGCCGGCGGCGATCCGCTCGATGGGCCCGGAGTTCGCGCGCAGGCCCGTCGGCACGGGTCCCTTCAGGGTCCTGTCCTGGACCAGCGGCCGCGTCGAGGCCGAGCGCTTCGACGGCTACTGGCGCGACGGCGCCGACGGGCGGAAGCTGCCCTATCTCGACAAGGTGGTCGTCCGCGTCATCGCCAACACCGCGGTGAAGCTGGTCGAGCTGAAGGCCGGCGGCGTCCAGGTCGGCGACGCGATCCAGGTCAAGGACTTCGACCAGGTCGAGCGCGATCCCACGCTCATGCTCTCGGACACGATCCAGGGCATCCAGCAATACATGGCCTTCAACGTCACGAAGCCGCCCTTCGACAACATCGACCTGCGCCGCGCCGTCGCGCTCGCGATCAACCGGCCGGCGATCGAGCGCGTCATCTCGCGCGGCCAGGGCGTCGTGAGCCAGGGCCTCAAGCCGCCCTCGTCGCTCGCCTACGACAAGTCGATCCGCGGCCATGGCCACGACGTCGCCGCCGCCAGGGCCGCGTACCAGAAGTCCGGGCACAAGGGGCCGATCACGCTGGTGGTGATCCAGCGCGACCCGGACACGCAGATCGCCCAGCTCCTGCAGGCGATGCTGAAGGAGGCCGGCATCGAGCTGAAGATCGAGGTCCTCGAGCGCCAGGCCTGGCTCGACAAGGTGCTCGGCCGCACCTTCCAGGTCGGCATCCTGCGCGCGAGCATCCCGCGCCCCGACCCCGACCTGACCTTCTCGAACTTCTACGGCAAGGGCGCGCGCCAGAACTACTCGGGCTTCCTCGACGACCGCATCGACGCGCTGCTCGAGACCTCGCGGCGCGAGAGCGACATCGAGGTGCGCCGCAAGGCCTACGCGGAGATCCAGCAGGTCCTGCTCGACAACTACGCGGAGACCTATTTCTTCTTCCGGCCGAACAAGGAGGTGCTGCGCCGCGAGGTGCAGGGCTTCGCGCGCGAGTTCGCCGGGACGTGGATCTACGCCGAGACGTGGCTGAAGCGCTGAAGACCCATCCCGGAGGAGGGACCATGAGCGAGATCCTGCGCGAACCCGTCCGCGACGCCACCGCCTGGCGCGGGGACGACCTCAGGGGCGATCCGTCCTGGCGGGTGGGGATCGGCGAGCGCGAGCGCGAGGCGATGCTCGCGGCGCTCAAGGCCGTGCAGGCCAAGGGGCTGTGGTTCCACCAGATGGAGGCGGCGGACTTCCCGCTCGACGACTCGCTGCGCGCGCTCGTCGCGCGCATCCGGCACGACGTGAAGGACGGCCGCGGCTTCGTGCTGCTCGAGGGCTTCCCGCTGCGCAACCTCTCGATCGACGAGATCCGCCTCGTCTACTGGGGGCTGTCGCTCCATCTCGGGACCTGCGTGAGCCAGGATGGCCGCGCGGCGCTGGTCGCCGACGTCTGGGACCGCGGCCAGAAGAAGACGCCGCTCACCCGCGCCTATGGCAGCAAGCGCGAGTCGAAGCTCCATGTCGACCTCGCCGACGTGGTCGGGCTGCTCTGCGTGCGCCAGGCGCGGGGTGGCGCGCCGACCACGCTCGCGAGCTCGACGACCGTCTACAACGCCTTCCTCGAGAAGCATCCCGAGCTCGTGCCGATGCTCTACGAAGGCTTCCACTGGGACCGGTTCAGCGAGCACGCGGCCTGGGAGAAGCCCATGTCCGTCGCGAAGATCCCGGTGTTCAGCTACGCCGGCGGGCAGCTGAGCTGCCGGTACAACCGCAGCTGGATCTCCGGCGCATTCGCGCGCATGGAGAAGACGATGAGCAACGCCGAGCAGGTGCTTTTCGACTTCTTCGACCAGGCGGCGGAGGAGAACAGGCTCGAGATCGACCTCCAGCCGGGGCAGGTCTACTTCGCGAGCAACTACACCGTGCTCCACGGCCGCGCGGCCTACGAGGAGGAGACGGAGGATTTCGGGGAGAAGCGCCATCTCCTTCGCATCTGGCTCAACATGCCGGGCTTCCGCGCCTTCGCCGACGAGGCCACGGTCCGCTATGGCCTCTCGAGCCATGGCAACATCGGCTGGACCGGCGCGGAACTGCTCGCGCGCAAGCACCTCGAGCCGGGCCACAGGCGCAGCTTCGTGGCCGGCGCCGCGTGAGCGCAGGCGCCTTGCCGCTGCTCGCGGTCGAGGACCTGTCCGTCGCCTTCGCCGCCGGCGGCGGTGAATCGACGGCCGTCGATGGCGTCGGTTTCTCGATCGGCGAGGGCGAGGTGATGGCCCTCGTCGGCGAGTCCGGCTGCGGCAAGTCGGTGACCAGCCTCGCGATCATGGGGCTGCTGCCGCGCCCCGCGGCGCGGATCGCGCGCGGCCGCATCCTGTTCCGCGACAGGGACGGCGAGCGGCACGACCTCGCCGCCCTGCCGGAGCGCCGGATGCGGGCCATGCGCGGCAACGCGATGGCGATGATCTTCCAGGAGCCGATGACGAGCCTGAACCCGCTCGAGCCCATCGGCGACCAGGTCGCCGAGCCGCTGGTCACGCATCGCGCGATGGGCTGGCAGGCGGCGCGGCGCGAGGCGGCGGACCTGCTCGCGCAGGTCGGGCTGCCAGATCCCGGCAAGAAGCTGGACGCCTACCCGCACGAGCTCTCGGGCGGGATGCGCCAGCGCGCGATGATCGCGATGGCGCTCGCCTGCCGCCCGCGGCTCCTGATCGCGGACGAGCCGACGACCGCGCTCGACGTCACGGTCCAGGCGCAGATCCTCGACCTCGTGCGCCAGCTGCGCGCAGCCCATGGCATGGCCGTGCTCTTCATCACCCACGACCTCGGCGTCGTGGCGGAGATCGCGGACCGCGTCACCGTCATGTACGCGGGCCAGGTCGTGGAGACCGGCACCGTCCGCGACGTGCTCAAGCGGCCGCGCCACCCCTATGCCCGCGCGCTGATCGCGGCCCTGCCGCGCATCGATCGCCGCGGCGGGCAGCTGCCCGCGATCCCGGGCCTCGTCCCCGACCTGCGCAGCACGCCGCCGGGCTGCCGCTTCCACCCGCGCTGCGCCTCCGCCGTCGAGGGCCTGTGCGACACGCGCGCGCCGGCGCTCGAGCCGGTGGCGCCCGGCATCGACGTGCGCTGCCTGCGCCGCGCCGAGCTCGAGGCGTCGCCTGCATGAGCGCGCCGGCGGCCCCGCTGCTCGAGGTGAATGGCCTGCGCAAGTGGTTCCCCGTGCGCGAGGGCATCGTCGTCCCGCGGACGGTCGGCCATGTGCGCGCGGTCGAGGACGTCTCGTTCTCGATCGGCCGCGGCGAGGTCCTGGCGCTGGTCGGCGAGTCCGGCTCGGGCAAGAGCACGACCGGCCGGCTGGTCCTGCGCCTCCTCGAGCCGACCGCGGGAAGCGTGCGCTTCGACGGCGTCGACCTGCTCGGGCTGGGCGCGCGCGAGATGCGCGCCTTCCGCCGGCGCATGCAGATCGTCTTCCAGGACCCGTTCTCGTCGCTGAACCCGCACCTGCGCGTCGCCGACATGCTCGAGGAGGCGATGGTCATCCATGGCCTCGAGCCGGATGGCGCGGCGCGGCGCGCGCGCGTCGAGGAGCTGCTCGCGACCGTCGGCCTGCGGCCCGAATACGGCCAGCGCTTCCCCCATGAATTCTCCGGCGGCCAGCGCCAGCGCCTCGCCATCGCGCGCGCGCTGGCGGTGCGGCCGGAGTTCATCGTCGCCGACGAGCCGGTCTCCGCGCTCGACGTCTCGATCCAGGCGCAGATCGTCAACCTGCTCGACGACCTGCAGCGGCGCTTCGGCATCGCGCTGCTCTTCATCGCGCACGACCTTGCCGTGGTCCGGCACGTCGCGACGCGCGTCGCGGTCATGTATCTCGGGCGGATCGTCGAGATCGGCGATGCAGAGCGCGTGTTCGCCAGTCCCTCGCATCCCTACACGCGGGCGCTGATCTCCGCGATCCCGGTCCCGGACCCCGACGCGCGGCGCGAACGCATCCTGCTCGGAGGCGAGATCCCGAGCCCGATGGCGCCGCCCTCGGGTTGCGTCTTCCGCACGCGCTGCCCGCACGCGACGGATGCATGCGCGCGCGAGGTGCCGGCGCTGGAGGCGCGCGGGCCCGGCCACATGTCCGCCTGCCTGAGGGCCGCGGAACTCGCCTGAGGCGCGCTCAGTCCTGCAGCCGCGAATCCATGGCGTCGCGCAGCCCGTCGCCGAGGAAGTTGAGCGCGAGCGCGCTCAGGAAGATCGCGAGGCCGGGGAAGACGCTCATCCACCACGCGTCCCAGTACTGCATGCCCGTCGCCAGCATGCCGCCCCAGGTCGGCGTCGGCGGTTGCGCGCCGAGGCCGAGGAAGGACAGCGAGGATTCGGTGATCAGCGCCGTCGAGGCGCGCAGCGAGGCATAGACGACGACGTTGCCGACCACGCTCGGCAGGATGTGGCGCAGCATGATGCGCAGGTCCGAGGCGCCGAGCGCGCGCGCGGCCTGCACGAACTCGAGCTCCCGGATCGACAGCACCTGGCCGCGCACCAGCCGCGCGAAGCCCGGCACGTTGACGATCGCGATGGCGATCATCGCGTTGACGAGGTCGGGCCCGAGGACCGCGACGATGGCCAGCGCGAGCACGAGGATCGGGAAGGCGAGGAGCCCGTCCATGACGCGCATCACCACGTCGTCGACCATGCCGCCGAAATAGCCGGAGGCGAGGCCGACGAGCGACCCGGCGACGAAGGCGAGCGCGATCGCGAGGAAGACGACCTGGATCGAGACCTGCGCGCCCTCGATGATGCGCGAGAGGATGTCGCGGCCGAGCTCGTCGGTGCCCAGCCAGTACTTCGCGTGCGGCGCCGCGAGGATGGCCTCGTAGTCGATGCCCGCGGGATCGTGCGGCATGACCCAGGGCGCGAAGGTGGCGCAGAAGGCGACGAGCGCGGAGACGAGGAGGCCGATGCGCCCGAGCCGGTGGGCCATGAGCCTGCGCGCCGTGCGGGCGAGTGCGCCCTCGGACGGCACCGCGGAGGCGATCGCCGGGGCGCTCACAGCTTGATCCTCCGGTCGAGTGCCGCGTAGCAGAGGTCGGTCGCGAGGTTGACGGCGAGGACGCCGGCGACGATCACGAGGATCGCGCCCTGCACGGCGGCGAAGTCGCGCTCGAATATCCCCTCCACCACCATCCGGCCGAGGCCGGGCATGCCGAAGACCGTCTCGGTCACGACGGCGCCGCCGACCAGCGCGCCGGTCTGCAGGCCGATCACCGTGATCACCGGGATCAGCGCGTTGCGCAGCGCATGGCGCAGCACGACGCGCGCCTCCGACACGCCCTTGGCGCGCGCGGTGCGGATGAAGTCCTGCGACAGGACCTGCAGCATCGCGGTGCGCGTCTGGCGCATCACCAGGGCCGACATCGCGGCGCCGACGGTCAGCGTCGGCAGGATCATGAGCTTGAGGTTACCGACCGGGTCCTGCAGCAGCGGCACGTAGCCCGAGGGCGGCAGCCAGCGCAGGACGAGCGAGAAGAGGATGATGAGCAGCATCCCGGTCCAGAAATAGGGCAGGGCGACGCCGCTCATCGCGATCGCCGAGCACAGCATGTCGAGCCAGGAGTTGCGGCGCAGCGCGGCGAGGATCCCGAGCGGCACGCCGACGACCACCGCCAGCAGGATCGCGCCGAGCGTCAGTTGCAGAGTCACGGGCATGCGCGCGGCCAGCATCTCGGACACGGCCTCCTGCGTGCGCAGCGAGCGCCCGAGGTCGCCGGCCAGCGCCTGGCCGAGCCACGTGGCGTACTGGACGAGGACCGGGCGGTCGAGGCCCATCTTCTCGCGCAGCGCGAGGCGCTCGGCCTGGCTCGCCTGCTCGCCGAGGATCGCGAGCGTCGGATCCCCGGGCAGCAGCAGCGTGATCGAGAAGACCACGACGCTGACGACGAACAGGACGGGCACGAGGTGCACGAGCCGCTTGAGCACGTAACGATGCATCGATCCCGGTCTCCCCCGGCACGAGCGTAGATGACCGGCTTCGCGCTTGTCACGGCCCGCCGCGGTGCCATCTTGCCGCCGCGCCCTTCCCTCCGAGGCCCCGTCCCATGCGTCCTGCCCTCGCCCTCGCCGCGGTCCTCGCCCTGGGGATCTCCTGCGCGCCCGCCGTCGCGCCTGCGGCGGAGGAGGCGCTGCGCGGCCATGGCGGGCCGGTGCGCGCGCTTTCCGTCGCCGGGGACGGTGCCGTCGCGATCTCCGGCAGCTTCGACAGCCGCGCGATCCTCTGGTCGCTCGAGCGCGGCGAGGCGATCGCGGTGCTGCGCCTGCACGACAGCGCCGTGAACGCCGCCATCGCCCTGCCGGGCGGGCGCTTCGCCACGGGCGGCCAGGACGGGCGCGTCGCGCTCTGGCGTGCGGGCTCCGACAGGCCCGTGCGCGTGATGGGCCCGGGCGGCGAGGGCCACGACGCGCCCGTCGCGGCGCTCGCCGCATCGCCGGACGGCGCGCTCCTCGCCTCCGCCGGCTGGGACCGCGTCGTGCGGGTCTGGCGCCTCGACGCGCCCGGGGCGCCGCCGGTCGTGCTCGAGGGACACGAGGACAACGTCAACGCCGTCGCCTTCCTGCCGGGCGGCGAGGTCCTCGCCTCCGCGGGGCAGGATGGCGCGCTGCGGCTCTGGCCCCTCGCGGGCGGGCCCGCCGAGGCGGTGCGCTTCACCGCGCCGCTCACGACGCTCGCCGCCTTCCCCGATGGCGCGATGGCGGTCGGCGGCGGCGACGGCGTGTTGCGCATCGTCGATCGCGGCGGGCGACTCCTCGCCGAGGTCGAGGCGCAGCCCACGCCGATCATCGCGCTCGCGATCTCGCCCGATGGCCGCAGCATCGCCGCGGGCGGGCTGCGCGGCGCGGTCGTGCTCGTCGACCGCGCGCGCGCGCGCATCGACCGCCGGATCGACGGCCCCGGCCTGCCGGTCTGGTCGGTCGCCTTCACGCCCGATGGCCGCGAGGTGCTGACCGGCGGCGCGGACCGGCTGGTCAGGCGCTGGAATGCCGCGACGGGCGGCCATGTCGGCCCGATCATGGCGCCGCGCGCGGCATCGGCCGAGGCCGACCACGGCGAGCCGCGCGGCGCGCAGGTGTTCCGCGCCTGCGCCGCGTGCCATGCGCTGGGGGCCGACGACGGCAACCGGGCAGGGCCGACGCTGCATGGCGTGTTCGGGCGGCGCATCGCCACCGCGCCCGGCTACGACTTCTCGGATGCGCTGCGCGGGATGGACATCGTCTGGGACGCGCGGACCATCTCGCGCCTGTTCGAGGTCGGGCCGAACGCCTACACGCCCGGCACGAAGATGCCGGAGCAGACGATCGGCGATCCCGACGACCGCGACGCGCTGATGCGCTTCCTCGAGAAGGCGACGCGCCCGCGCTGACCGCCGCCTGCCCGCGCTTGACCGCGCCAAGCCCGGCGCGGTGGAGTGCGCGCGTCGGCCGCCGTTCCCGGCGGCGTCGCGCGGAGGAAGCAAGCATGAGCGAAGCCCTGCCGGGCCGTCCCGGCGCCAACGCGGACCCGTTCGAGCTCCTCGGCGTGCGCAGCTTCATCAATTGCTGCGGCTCGCGCACGATCTACGGCGGCAGCCGCATGCCCGAGGAGGTGCTCGCCGCGATGGTGGCGGCGTCGCGGCGCTTCGTGAACCTGCCCGAGCTCTTCGACGCGGCGGGACGGCGCATCGCCGAACTCGTCGGCGCGCCGGCCGCGCTCGTCACGTCGGGTGGTTCGGGCGCGCTCTTCGTCGGCGCCGCCGGCGCCGCGACGCTCGGCGACCCCGAGCGCATGGCCAGGCTGCCGCGCATCGACTGGCCGCGGCGCTTCATCGTCACGCCGCGCGGCTCGCGCTTCTCCTACGACCACGCGATGCGCACGACCGGGCTCGAGATCGTCGAGGCCGGCACGCGCGCGGAGATGGAGGCGGCGCTGCCGACCGCGGCGATGGTCCACGTGCTCGGCACGGCGGACCCCACCGCGCCGCTGCGGCTGGAGGACTGCGTCGAGCTCGCGCGCCCGCACGGCATCCCCGTGATGGTCGACGCGGCCTCGGAGTTCCTCAGGCGGCCCGATCCCTATCTCGCGCGCGGCGCCTCGATGGTCGTCTACTCGGGTGGCAAGTACCTGCGCGGGCCGCAATCCACCGGCCTGCTCATCGGCGAGACGCGCTGGATCGCCGCCGCGTCGCTCAACGCCTCGCCGCGCACGGGCATGGGCCGCCACCTCAAGGTCAGCAAGGAGGAGATCGCGGGCCTCGTGGCGGCGGTCGAGCTCTGGGCGAGCGGGCGCGATCCCGTCGCCGAGCGCGCATGGTGGACCGCGGAGCTGGAGGCGCTCGCCGCTGCTGCCACGAAATGCCCGGGCGTGCGCTGCGAGCACGTGGACTGGAAGGGCCCGGAGGAGCCGTCGCCTCGGCTGCGCGTGTTCTGGGATCGCGCCCGCATCGGCATCGACGGTCCCGAGCTGCGCCGCCGGCTCGCGGCGGGCGAGCCCGCGATCCAGGTCGACGACCGCTTCGCGCACGCGGACTCGATCACGATCCTGCCGCTCAACATGCAGCCGGGCGAGGCGTTCGTCGTCGGCCAGCGCATCGCGGCGGAACTCGCCGCGGCGCCGGCGGCAGGCAAGGCGCACGGCGCAGCCCGTGCGCCGGATGCCGACCTGTCGGGCGCCTGGACGCTCGTGCTCGGCGTCGCCGGCGGCGAGGTCGTGCACGGCCTCGAGCTGCGCCAGGACGGCGCCTCGGTCACCGGCCTGCATCGCCTCGCGGGCGGCGGGACCGGGCCCGTGAAGGGGCGGGTCGAGGGCGACAGCGTGGTCCTCGACAGCGAGCACAGGACCGCCGCGGGCGGCCTGTCCTATCGCTTCTCCGGCGCGCTGCGCGGCGGCGCGCTCGAGGGCAGGGCGGAGCTCGGCACCGCAATGGCGCCGGGCGTCGGCAACCTCGTCAACATGCGCGAATACGGCGAGGCGAGCTGGCGGGCCACGCGCGCCTAGGGCGTCGCGCCGCTCGGCGCGGAACGCGAGCGGCCGGGACGGGCCGGGCGCCGCGCGCCGACCGCTGGCCGGGCAGGAGACCCATGCCCCCTCCGTCGCGCGCCTTGCGGCGCGCGCCACCTCCCCCATCCGCGCTGCCGCGCGGACGGGGGAGGAGCGGGTTCCGCCGCTCTTCGCCGCTCCTCTCCCTTCCACTTCCAAGCTCCCCTCCCGTCCGCGCGCGGCGCGGATGGGAGGGGTGGCGCCGCGTGGCAGCGCGGCGACGGGGAGGGCATGCGTGCGCGCCGCCATGCAGCGCGCGTCGTCGCTCGCGACGAGACGCACCGCCGCGAAACCCCATGAAAATAATGGTCTTCCCGCGCTTCTCCGGGCTGGCCCGCGCGCGCCGGGCGCTCTAGCGTCTCGCCATCGCGCGCCGCGAGGGCGTGGCGCGCACCGGAATCCTCGGGAGGAACGGCCGATGGCGCGACTGACGATCAACGGCAAGGTGCACGACGTGAACGTGGATCCGGACACGCCGCTGCTGTGGGCCATCCGCGAGCAGGTCGGCCTGACCGGGACCAAGTATGGCTGCGGCGTCGCGCAATGCGGCGCGTGCACCGTGCATCTCGACGGCGAGCCGATCCGCTCCTGCTCGCTGCCCGTCTCCGCGGTCGGCGCCGACCAGAAGATCACCACGATCGAGGGCCTGTCGCCCGATGGCTCGCATCCGCTGCAGAAGGCGTGGGTCGCGCTCGACGTTCCGCAATGCGGCTACTGCCAGACCGGCCAGCTGATGACCGCCGCCGCGCTGCTCGCGCGCACGCCCAAGCCGACCGACGAGCAGATCGCCGAGGCCATGATCAACATCTGCCGATGCGGCACCTACAACCGGATCAAGGCGGGCATCAAGCAGGCCGCCGGGATCGCGGGCTGAGCAGGGGGACATGTCCATGGCAACCAAGCTCGATACCTCGCGCCGCTCCTTCCTCGCCGGCTCCGCCGCCGCGCTGGGCGGGCTCTCGATCGGCATCCACATCCCCTCGGGCGACGCCGCCGCGCAGGCCGCGACGCCAGAGGTCAACGCCTGGGTCGTCGTCAGGCCCGACGACAGCGTCGTCGTGCGCGTCGCGCGCATCGACATGGGCCAGGGCACGGTCACGGGCCTCGCGCAGCTCGTCGCCGAGGAGCTGGAATGCGACTGGGCGAAGGTCTCCACCGAGTATCCGACGCCCGGGCAGAGCCTGGCGCGCAACCGCGTGTGGGGGAACTTCTCCACCGCCGGCAGCCGCGGCATCCGCGAGTCGCATGAGTACATGCGCAAGGGCGGCGCCGCCGCGCGCATGATGCTGGTCGAGGCCGCGGCGCGGCAGTGGAACGTGCCCGCCGCGGAGTGCCGCGTGTCGAAGGGCACGATCACCCACGCCGCCTCGGGCCGCAGCACGACCTATGGCAAGGTCGCCGACGCGGCGGCCAGGCTCGAGCCGCCCAAGGACGTGCCGCTCAAGGACCCGAAGTCCTGGACCATCGCGGGCAAGGCGCTCGCGCGGCTCGACAGCGCGGACAAGACCAACGGCAAGCGCGTGTTCGGCATCGACCTCGTCCTGCCGGGCATGGTCAACGCCGCGATCCGCGCCTGCCCCGTCGCGGGCGGCAAGCTCAAGGGCTTCGACGCGGCGGCCGTCGCCGGCAAGCCTGGCATCCGCAAGGTCGTCGCGGTCGGCGACAACGCCGTCGCGGTGGTCGCCGACACCTGGTGGCAGGCGAAGACCGCGCTCGAGGCGGTGAAGATCGACTGGGACCTCGGGCCGAACGCCGGCATGTCGAGCGAGCGCACGGCGGCGATGCTGCGCGAGGGCCTCGACGCGAAGGAGGCCTTCGTCGGCAACCAGGCCGGCGACGCCGACGCGGCCATCGCCGGCGCGGCGAGGAAGGTCGAGGCGACCTACAGCGTGCCGCACCAGCACCACGTCACGATGGAGCCGATGAACGCCACCGCGCGCTGGACGCCGGAGCGCTGCGAGGTGTGGTGCCCGACGCAGAACGGCGAGGCGGCCTTCGCGACGACGGTCGCGGCCTCGGGCCTGACGCCGCAGCAATGCGACGTCCACCGCATCGAGCTGGGCGGCGGCTTCGGCCGGCGCGCCACCAGCCACGACTACGTGCGCCATGCCGTCCTCGTCGCGAAGGAGCTGCCCGGCACGCCGGTCAAGCTCATCTGGTCGCGCGAGGAGGACATGCTGCATGGCTGGTACCATCCGGTCACGATGTGCAAGCTGACCGGCGGGCTGGACGCGCAGGGCAACCTGGTCGGGCTTAAGATGCGCATCTCCGGCCAGTCGATCCTCGCCACCGTCAACCCGAACGGGCTGCAGAACGGCCGCGACCCGATCGTCTTCCAGGGCCTCAACCCCTCGGGCACCGAGGGGCGGTTCGGCTACGCGATCCCGAACCTCATGATCGACCACGCGATGCGCAACCCCGGCCTGCCCGCCGGGTTCTGGCGCGGCGTGAACAACAACCAGAACGCCATCTACCTCGAGTGCTTCATGGACGAGCTGGCGCATGCCGCCGGCCAGGACGCGCTGGAGTTCCGCAGGAAGATGCTCGGCAACTCGCCCAGGCACCTCGCGGTGCTCAACGCGGTGGCCGAGCGCGCGGGCTGGGGCAAGCCGGCGCCCGCGGGCGTGTTCCGCGGCCTCGCCCAGCACATGGGCTATGGCAGCTACGTCGCGGCCTGCGCCGAGGTGTCGATCACGCAGCGCGGCGCGGTGAAGGTCCATCGCATCGTCGCGGCGACGGATTGCGGCCATGTCGTCAACCCGCAGCAGGTCGCCGCGCAGATCGAGGGCTCCTTCGTCTACGGCCTGTCGGCCGCTCTGATGCAGGAGATCACGGTCAAGGACGGGAAGGTCGAGCAGGAGAACTTCGACTCCTATCCCTGCATGCTGCTCGAGGACATGCCGGTCGTGGAATCGATCCTGATGCCGTCCGGCGACTTCTGGGGCGGCGTGGGCGAGCCCACGATCTTCGTGGCGGCGCCCGCCGTGCTCAACGCGATCTTCGCGGCGACCGGCAAGCGCATCCGCGACCTGCCGCTCAGCAAGCACGACCTGCGCAAGGCCTGAGCATGGAGGGGCGGCCACACCGCCGCCCCTCCGCCGCCCGCCCGGGAGCCGCCGCCGCGCGGCTCCTGGCGGCGGCGCTGTGGTGCTGCGCGCCCGGCGCGGCGCTGGCCGCCGGGCCCGCCGAGGCACCGCCGCCCGGTGCATCGAGCTGCACCGGCTGCCACGTGCCGGCCGTGCGCGCGACCTCGATCCCGCCGATCCATGGCCAGCCGGCCACCGAGCTCGCCGCGGCGCTGCGCGGCTTCCGCGCGGGCGAGCGCCACGCGACCGTGATGGACCGCATCGCCAGGGGCTTCTCGGTCGAGGAGCTCGACGCGCTCGCCGCCTTCTTCGCCAGGCCCGCGCCATGAGGCGCCGCGGCTTCCTGCGTGGCCTCGCCGCCGCGCCCGCCGCCGGAGCCCTCGCCGCGCCGGCGATCGCGCAGGCCGCGCCGCGCGTGGTGGTGGTCGGCGGCGGCTTCGCGGGCGCGACCTGCGCGCGCCGCCTCGCCGCCGCGGGCGTCGCCACCACCCTGGTGGAGCCGGCGACGAGCTACCTCGCCTGCCCGTTCAGCAACCTCGTCGTCGCGGGGATGCGCGACATCGAGGAGCAGCGCTTCGGCTTCGACGGGCTGCGCGCCGCGGGCGTCGCCGTCGCCGCGCAGGCCGCCACCGTCGTCGACCCGATCGCGCGCCGCGTCGCGCTCTCCGACGGCATCGTGCTCGCCTATGACCGGCTCGTCCTCGCGCCGGGGATCGAGGTCCGCCTCGACGCGCTGCCCGGCTACGACGCGGCCGCGAGCGAGCTGATGCCGCATGCCTGGCGCGCGGGCCCGCAGACGACCATGCTGCGCGCCCGGCTCGAGGCGATGGACGATGGCGGCGTCGTCGCCATGTCGATCCCCGCCAATCCCTATCGCTGCCCGCCCGGGCCCTACGAGCGCGCGAGCCTGGTCGCCCACTACCTGTCGACGCGCAAGCCGCGCTCCAGGCTGCTGCTGCTCGACGCCAAGGACGGGTTCTCCAAGCAGCGCCTGTTCGAGAAGGCGTGGAGCGAGCTCTATCCCGGCATCGTCGAGTGGGTGCCACTGTCGCGCGGCGGGCGCGTCGTCGAGGTGCAGGCGCGCGACGGCGTCCTCGTCGCCGAGTTCGGGCGCCATCGCGTCGACGTCGCCAACGTCATCCCGCCGCAGCGCGCCGCGCCGGTGGCGCGCGAGGCCGGGGTCGCTGACCGCTCGGGCTGGTGCCCGGTCGATCCCGCGAGCTTCGAATCGCGGCTGCAGCCCGGCGTCCATGTCATCGGCGACGCCGCCGTCATGGGCGCGATGCCCAAGTCGGCCTTCGCCGCGAACGCGCAGGCCAAGGCCTGCGCCGAGGCGATCGCCGCGCTGCTCGCGGGCCGCGCGCCCGCCGAGCCGCGGCTGATCAACACCTGCTACAGCCTGGTCGCGCCGGGCATCGGCATCTCGGTCGCCGGCGTCTACCGGCCGGCCGCGAACGGGCTGCTCGCCGACATCCCGGGCGCGGGCGGCACCAGCCCGCTCGACGCGCCACCGGAGGACCGCCGCCTCGAGGCCAGCCATGCCGAGGCCTGGTTCGCCGCCATCGCGGCGGAGACCTATGGCTGAGCGCCGCGCGTGGCGCGCGGTGATGCTGCTGGCGGCGCTGCTGCTGCCCGCGGCGCCGGTCGGCGCGCGCGCGCAGGTCGCGCCCTTCGTCGTCGTCGGGGACGGCATCCCCGCGCCGCTGGGCGGCGAGGCCGGCGACGCCACGCGCGGCCGCGCCATCGTCGCCGACCGGCAGAAGGGGCTCTGCGTCCTCTGCCATTCCGGGCCGTTCCCGGAGCTGCGCTTCATGGGCAACCTCGCGCCGGGGCTCGAGGGCGCGGGCGCGCGCTGGAACGAGGCGCAGCTGCGCCTGCGCATCGCCGACCCGTCGCTGCTCGCGCCCGACACGATCATGCCCGCCTACCACCGGGCCGAAGGGCTGCAACGCGTCGGCGCTGCCCATCGCGGCAAGCCGATCCTCACCGCGCGCGAGGTGGAGGACGTGGTGGCCTTCCTCGCGACGCTCAGATGACGGAGAAGCCGGGATGATCCTGCGCGCCCCCTCGCGACGCCTCCTGCTGGCGGGCGGCCTCGCCCTCGCCGCCGCGCCCCGCCCCGCCCGCGCCGCGCCCGAGGCCGCGCGCGCGGCGATGCGCGCCTTCGCCGGCGGCGCCGAGCCGCGGCGCGGGCGCGTCGAGCTCGACATCCCGACGCTGGTGGAGAACGGCAACGCCGTGCCGACCGTCGTGCGCGTCGACAGCCCGATGACCGAGGAGGACCATGTCGTGGAGATCGCGCTGTTCAACGAGCGCAACCCGCTGCCCGACATCGCGCGCTTCCATCTCGGCCCGCGCTGCGGCGAGGCCTGGGTATCGACGCGCATCCGCCTTGGCGACACGCAGACCGTCCACGCGCTCGCGCGCATGAAGGATGGCAGCGTCTGGGCCGCGAGCGCGGAGCTGATCGTCACCCTTCCCGCCTGCATCGAGGGCTGAGCCGCCATGAGCCGCGCCCTCGTCAGCGTCCCGCCGCGCGCCCGCAAGGGCGAGGTGGTCGAGATCCGCGCCATGATCCAGCACGAGATGGAGACCGGGTTCCGGCCCTTGCCGCAGGGCGGCTTCGCGCCGCGCCTGATCCTCCGCCGCTTCGAGTGCGACTACGACGGCGCCACCGTCTTCGCCGCGGACCTGCATCCCGCGATCTCCGCCAATCCCTTCATCGCCTTCCGCATCCGCGCCACGCGCAGCGGCGAGCTCGCCTTCCGCTGGATCGACGACCGCGGCGCCGTGCGCGAGGAACGCGCGGCGATCGAGGTGGCGTGAGGCGCGCGGCGCTCATCGCCGTCGCGCTCGCCGCGCTCGGGGTCGCGGCCGCGGCATGGGCGCAATCCGCGGGTGGCGACGCGCGGCGCCCGGGCTCCGCCTTCATGAGCCGCGAGACCCAGGCGATGCAGCGCGACGACAAGGCGAACCCCGGCATGCTCTCGGTGCTCGAGGGCGAGGAGCTGTGGAAGGCGCCCGCCGGGACGACGGGCCGCAGCTGCGCGTCGTGCCACGGCGCCGATGCCGCCGCGATGGACGGCGTGGCCGCGCGCCATCCCGCCTTCGACGCGGCGCGCGGCGAGGCGATCGACCTCGCCGGGCGCATCGCGCAATGCCGCGAGGAGCGCCAGGGCGCGCCCGCGCCGCGCCGCGAGGGGCGCGAGCTCCTCGCGCTCACGACCTTCGTCGCGCATCGCTCGCGCGGCGCCCGGGTCTCGACCGGCGAGGACGAGCGCCTCGCGCCGACGATCGCCGCGGGGCGCGCGCTGTGGCAGGCGCGGCTTGGCCAGCTCAACCTCTCCTGCGCGCAGTGCCACGACGACAACGCGGGGATGAAGCTCGGCGCCTCGACGATCCCCGAGGCGCATCCCACGGGCTACCCGATCTACCGGCTGGAATGGCAGGACATCGGCTCGCTGCAGCGGCGCATCCGCGGCTGCCTGACCGGCGTGCGTGCCGAGCCCTTCGCCTATGGCGCGCCGGAATACATCGCGCTCGAGGCCTTCCTGATGGACCGCGCGCGCGGCATGGAGATGGAGACGCCCGGCGTCCGTCCGTGAGGGGATCGCCACGCGCGGGGGATGCGCTTGCCCCCTCCATCGCGCGCCTGCCGGCGCGCGCCACCTCCCCCACCCGCGGGGGGAGGAGGCTGGTGGAGCAGGTCAGGGCTCGTCAGGGCGCAGCATGAGGACGCCCTTGCGGTCGCCCAGGCGGATGTCGCTCCACGCCCGCTCGACGCGCCGCACGTCGCCGCGCTGGAGGAGCGCGGCGATCTCGTCGGCCATGACGGGCGGGCCACCGAAACTGAAGTAGCCGATCTGCCGCCATCTTCCATCGACGGCGGCGAAGGCGGGGAAGGGCGCCGCCATCAGGACCAGTTCCGGCTCCGCTCCCATCCCGAGGTCGATGGCGAGCAGGGGCACCGCCTTGCCGCTTCTCAGCGCATGGAGATCGTGGCTCGAGTTCCGGGCCGCCAGCCGCTCCGCCAGGTAGGCGATGAACCCTGGTGGCACGCTGCTGCCCGCCGGATGCGCGGCCAGCCGCGCCCTGATCGCCGCCTCGTCGAGGACGGCCGGTTCCGCCGCGTATCGGTCCTTGCGCGCCAGGGCCTCCCTCGCCTTCTCCCGGATGGCGTCCGCCTGCGGATGGTCGCCGAGCGCGGCGAGCGCGTGCAACGCGCCGACCCCGGCACGGCCGAGATCGAAGCGCAGGTGATCGAAGTCGAAGCGCTCGGGCGTCGTCGCGCCAGAGAGCAGGCGCCGCACCTGGCTACCGGCCGACAGCGCCGCGGGATCGAGCAGCGGCGTGTGGATCGCCAGCAAGGTGGCGACCGCCACGAGCGCCAGCCAGGTATTGATCGTGCCCAGCAGCCGCAACCACCCCCGCATGAGCGCGCAGGCGGCATAGCCGAGCGCATAGAGGGTCGCGAGCGCCACCAGCACGACCGCCCAGGTGCGATCGACCGACCAGCCATGCTGCGCGATGCGCAGGGACAGCGACCAGATGCACAGGCCCGCCAGCACGGGGGACAGCGCAAGGGCCCCGCGCACCAGCCATTGCACGGGGACCGGGAACGGCGGCGGCTGGGCGCCGTCCTGCCACGCGGCGTTCGCGAGGCTGACGAGGATCGCCAGGACGACCAGGAAGAGCGGGGTCGCATGGCCCGTCGACCAGACGGGCTCCAGCCCGGCGATGGGCAGCGCGCCGAGGAACAGCACGACGATCAGGGCCGCGAGCGGCAGCAGGCGCGTCTGGAAGGCGAGCAGGTGGCGCCTCAGCGTCCGCAGCGCGCCGGCCTCCCTTTCCTCGAGCGAGATCGCGAAGCCGACCGCGACGGCCGTCGCGAGATAGGCGAAGGAGCGGCTGGCGAAGAGGTCCCTGAAGACCTCGATGCGCAGGACGAGGAACAGCCCCGCCCATAGCTTCAGGAGCGCCCAGAAGAGCGCCGCGAACAGGGCGCAATTCGCCAGCAGCAGGGCGTTGCGCCACGCGTCGTCGAACAGGCGGGCGTACTGGAACGACATCCTCCCCTCGCGCAGCCGCGACTGCACGAAGGGCAGCAGGATGAACCATGCGACGACGCTCGAGAGGCAGAACAGGACAAGGCCGGACACGACGGGAGCGAGCATCCGTTGCTCCTCGGCGAACGGGCGCGACGACCAGCCCAGCCACGCCGCCGTCGCGACGAAGGGCAGCGACGCACCGAGCGCTCCCGCGAGGCTCCGGCGGACGGGGAACTCGCCCCTCAGGAAGCCGAAGGTGACCGGCGCGAGGACGGCCAGGACGTAGGCCGGCGCGGCCCATGCGAGGTCGGATGCCTTGTATCCGAAGGCACGGAACCATTCGTGCAGGGACAGCAGGAGCCCGCCCTGCAAGAACCCGGCGAGGATCATCGCCTGCCGACCCGTGACGCGTGGCTCCATCTCGTGTCCTCCTGGAAACCGGGGACGGAGCCCGGATTAGTACCGGCGCAGCGCAGGGGAGTAATCCGGGCTCCGTCCCCGGTTACGCGGGAGAGGTTTTCCCGGGTCCTCCGTCAGGGGCCGAAGATGCCGGGATGCTCGCGCACCCAGCGCGCGTAGTGGCGCGCGGCGGTGGCGGGCGGGAATTCGGGGCGGAAGCCGAACTCGGCCGCGAGGTTTCGGTTCGCCGAGATCGCGCGGCGCCGGCCGAGCGGCATGAAGTAGGAGATGTTCGACTCCGCCTCGTCCTCGACGACGCGGAAGCGGAAGCCCGGGAACTCGGCGGCCAGCGCCTCCGCCATGGTCCGCAGGTGCCAGGTCTCGCCGATATTGACGTCGTAGGCCTCGTGGCGCGGCCGCGCGGCGCCGAGCAGCAGCGCCACCGCGCGCGCCACGTCGCCGCCATGGACCCAGTCGCGCATGCCCTGGGCGTGGATGCGCGCCTCCTCGCCGCGCAGCGCGAGGCGCGCGAGCTGCCAGGGCGGGCTCAGCGTCGCGCGCAGCCCGGTGTCGCGCTCCCAGGGCCCGAAGACCGAGGCGAAGCGCGCCGAGACGACGTCGAGCCCGTGGCTGGCGCGGAAATGCCGCGCCAGGCGCTCGCCCAGCAGCTTGGTGACGCCGTAGAGCGTGAAGGGGCGCGGCGCGGTGTCCTCGTCGAGGCTCTCCTCCACCAGCGGCGCCTCGCCATAGATGGCGGTCGAGCTGGAATAGACGACGCGGCGCAGGCGATGCGCGACCGCGACCTCGAACATGGCGAGCGTGCCGATCGCGTTGACGTCGAGCACGCGCGAGGAACCACGCGGGTCCTCCTGCGCGCCGAAGGTGATCGCCGCGAGATGCACGGCCTCGCGCACGCCATGCGCGCGGACCAGGTCGCCCAGGATGCCCGGCGCGAGGATGTCGGCGCGCACCGCCTCGAGCCTGCCGGGCAGGCGCGCGAAGGACGCCGCGGCGGTCGCCGGCAGGTCGTCGTGCGACAGCGCCACGACCGGGCGCCCGGCGCCCAGCAGCGCCTCGACGACGTTGAGGCCGACGAAGCCGCTGGCTCCGGTGACGAGGACGGTGTCGCTCATGCGTTCAACCCCATTTCATGGCCTTCGAAGACGGCCTCCAGCGCGGTGCGCGGGGCCTGGCAGTCGCCGATCGCGCGGACCGGCAGGCCCGCCGCCTCGAGCGCGTGGAGCAGGCCGTCCTCCGCGCGGTTGTAGTCGGCGGCGACGACGCTGTCGAAGCCCGCGCGCGCCTCGACCTCGCCCGTCGACAGGTCCTCGACCGCGAGGCTCCGCCCGTCCCAGGACCGCGCGGCGCGCAGCAGCGAGATGCGCACGCCCAGCTCGCGCAGGCGGCGGCGGTTGGCGAGCGTCGAGTAGATCGTCGTGCGCCAGGCGAAGCCGGCCACCGGCACGAAGACCTCGACCTTGCTGCCCGCGCGCGCCAGGTGCTCGGCGAGCGACAGGCTGCTCCATTCCCCGATCGCGTCGAGGAGCGCGACGCGCGCGCCGCAGGCCCCGGGCGCGGCGAGCGCGTCCTGCATCGTCAGCACGCGCCCGCCGCCCGGCAGGGACGGGGGCACGGGGCGCGAGCCCGTGGCCAGCACGACGAGGCCGGCGCCCGCGGCGCGGATGGCGGCGAGGTCGGCCTCGCGCCCGGTCTCGATGGCGACGCCGTGGCGCCGGCACATCGCGAGCTGGTGGTCGAGCAGGCCCATGAACTCCGCGCGGTGCGGCATCGCGCGGATCCACCTGAGCTGGCCGCCCGGCTCGGCGTCGCGCTCCCAGACGCGCACGCGATGGCCGCGCGCGGCGGCGACCCAGGCGGCCTCGAGCCCCGCGGGTCCCGCGCCGACGACGAGGATGTCGCGCGGGCTCGCGGCCGGGCTCTCCCGCGGCAGCTTCATGTCGCCCTCGCGCCCGCCGCGCGGGTTGACGAGGCAGGTGAGCGGCAGGTTGCGCTCCAGCATGCCCGCGCAGCCCTGGTTGCAGCCGATGCAGGGGCGATGCTCGTCCTCCCTGCCCTCCATGGCCTTGCGCACGAGGTCGGGGTCGGCGAGGTGCGCGCGCGCCATGCCGACGAGGTCGGCGCCGCCCGAGGCGATCATCTCGTCGGCCTCGGCCACGCCGCGGAACCTGCACACCGCGAAGACCGGCGCCTCGCAGCCCGCCGCGCGCAGCGCGCCGCGGATCGCGCGCGGCAGGGCGCGGAACGGCGCGGGGTCGATGTTCATGTCGGCCATCTGCGTCGCGAGCGAGTAGCTGGCGTGGTACGCGGAATGCGAGACGTTGACGAAGTCGAGCGGCACGGCGCGGGCGATCGCCGCGCAGATCCCCTCCATCTCGGCGAGGCCGAGCCCGCCCTCGATGTATTCCTCCGCGCTGACGCGGATGCCCATCGCCATCCCGGGCCCGATCGCGGCGCGCACGGCGGCGATCACCGCGAGCGGGAAGCGCAGGCGGTTGGCGAGCGAGCCTCCGAACTCGTCCTCGCGACGGTTCGAGGCGGGCGACATGAACTGCTGCAGCAGGTGGCCATGCCCGGCCGTCACCTCGATGCCGTCGAAGCCGGCCTCGCGCAGGTGCAGCGCGCTGCGCACGTGGCCCTCGACCACGGCGTCCATCTCGCCGCGCGTCATGGCGTGGGGCATCTGCGCGGTCGGGCTCCAGCGCACCGCGGAGGCGCCCCAGGACACGGTGCGCTCCCACTCGCCCTCGATCTGGCGGCCGAGATGGATGACCTGGCCGAAGATGCGCGCGCCCTCGTCCTGCACCGCGCGCGCGATGCGCGCGAAGGGCGCGACGCAGCGCGGGTCGTAGCCCGCGACGCCCTGCGGGCGGCCGACCGTGTTCCGCTGCACGCGGATCGATTCGAAGATCACCAGCCCCGCGCCGCCGCGCGCGCGGGCACGGTGGTATTCGAGGTGGCGGTCGCTCGGCAGGTGGTCGCGGCCGTAGTTGGTGGTGTGCGCCGGCACGAAGATCCGGTTGCGCAGCTCGATCCCGCCGATGCGCACCGGGGCCAGAGCATGCGGATAGCGCGTGGACGTCATGCGCGGCTTCTCCCGGCGCGAGGCTTGGATTCCGCGCGCGAGTTTGCCCAAACTGGCGCGTGGTAGCGAGGAGGAACGCAAAGGCCATGAAGCTCTCGCACGAGGACCGCGCCTCCATCGACTTCGTGCTCACGCTGCGCAGGCGCTGGGCCGACGCGATGTACCCCGCGCTGCGCGCGCAGTACGAGGCGCGCACGAGGGGCCGCGCGCCGCGCGGGCGCAAGGAGGCCGCGCCCGTCGTCCACGAGCTGCCCTCGTACCGCTGGTTCGCGTGGATGGAGCGCGGCTCGCAGAAGATGCTCTGGCGCGCCGTGTCCGACGCGGTCGCCCGGAACGGCAAGGCGCGCGCGGTCCCCCCGGGCCCGGCCCGGCTCGAGCTCGACCCGACGCTGGAGCTGCCGGACTGGTACGCCGACTGGGACATCCACGTGCAGCCGGGCGGGGTCTGGAGGAGCGACGCCAGCGCCGACGTCTACGAGCTCGGCGCCAAGCTGGTCATGCTCGGGGTCAACGACGACTACACCTTCCACCGGGCCTTCGTGCAGACCGCGATCCCGCCGCGCGACTACCGGCGGATCGTCGACCTGGGCTGCGGCTTCGGCAAGTCGACCTGGCCGTTCAAGCGCGCCTTCCCCGAGGCCGAGGTGATCGGCGTCGACCTCGCCGCGCCCTGCCTCGCGCTCGCCGCCGAGCGCGCCAGCGCGCAGGGGCTCGACATCCGCTTCCGGCAGGCCGATTGCGCGAGGACCGGGCTCGAGGACGGATCGGCCGACCTCGTGACCTCGACGATGCTGGTCCACGAGATGCCACGCCCGCAGCTCGAGGCGACGCTGCGCGAGGCCGCGCGGCTGCTCGCTCCGGGCGGGCTGCTGCGCTTCCTCGACTTCACCTGGACGGGCGACGCGTTCCGCGACGTCGCGCTCGCCGAGCATGGCGCGCGCAACAACGAGCCCTTCATGCCCGGCTCGATGGGCGCGGACATGGACGCGCTCTGCCGCAAGGCAGGCCTCGAGGACGCGCGCTGGGTCGCCTTCGACGAGCGCGGCGGCGGCAGGCTCGAGCGCCTGGAATGGCCCGAGCGGCCCGAATGGCACTTCCCCTGGGCCGTGCTCGAGGCGCGGAGGCCCGCATGAGCGCCGCGAAGCGCAAGGCGCCGGCGAAGCCCGCGGCGCAGCCCGAGCTCGCCTTCCTCCAAGGCGCGGACCTCGACCGCCTCGCCGCGCTGGTCTTCGAGCTGTCGTCGCAGCTCCATGTCGAGCGGCATCGCCGCATGGCGCTGGAGCGCGCGCTCGTGGCGAAGGGCGTCGTGACGGAGGCGGAGGTCGCGGCGCTCGCCGAGGACCAGGCCTTCCTCGGCGCCGCGCGCGAGGCGGCAGACCGCAGCCTGCGCAAGCTGCTTCGCATCCTCGCCGAGGATGGCGGCCGCAGGGCGCCGCTGCGGAAGGAAGCGCTCTGACCGCCTGAAGCCCTGGCGCGAGGCCGCGCCTACTGGCAGCTCAGCTCGCGCCAGCGCTCGTGGTAGTCGGGGTACCAGGTGTAGCCGCGCATGCAGGGCGGCATCGCCTCGAAATGCCCGGGATAGCCGATATAGACCCAGGTCGCGTCCTC
>JBEGVV010000177.1:0-10380 GCA_041178225.1 Pseudomonadota bacterium
GTTCCGGCAACAACGGCGGCGACGGCTACGTGGCCGCGCGCGAACTCGCCGCGCGTGGCCGCGAGGTGCGCGTCGCCGCCCTCGGCGGCGCGCCGCCACGCGACGGCCCTGCCGCGCGCGCGGCATCGTGCTGGCGCGGGCCCGTCGAGCCGGCCCTGCCGGGGTGCCTCGCCGGCGCCGAGGTGGTCGTGGACGCGCTTTTCGGCGCCGGCCTGTCGCGCGACCTCGGGGGCGGGGCGCGCGAGCTCGTCGAGGCCATGGCCGCGAGCGGCCTTCCCGTCGTGGCCGTCGACGTGCCTTCGGGCGTCGATGGCGACACGGGCGCCGTGCGCGGCGCGGCCGCGCGGGCGGTGGCGAGCGTCACCTTCTTCCGCCGCAAGCCGGGCCACCTGCTGCTGCCGGGCCGCGCGCTCTGCGGCGACGTGGTGCTGGCGCCCATCGGGCTGCCCGGCGAGGTCCTCGACGCCATCGCGCCGCGCTGCTTCGAGGACGTGCCCGCCCTGTGGGACGCCGCGCTGCCGCGGCCGGCGGCCGATGGGCACAAGTTCTCGCGCGGCCACGTGCTCGTCGTCGGCGGCGAGGCCCTTGGCGGCGCGGCCCGCCTCGCCGCGACGGCCGCGCTGCGCGCTGGCGCCGGCCTCGCGACGATCGCCGTGCCCGCGGCCGCGCTCGCGACGTATCGCGCGGCGGTGGACGCGGCGACGATGGTCGAGGCGCTCGACGGGGATGGCCGCCTTGGCCACGCGCTCGCGGATGCGCGGCGCAACGCCTGCGTGCTCGGGCCCGGCAACGGCATCGGCGCGGACACGCGCGCGCGCACGCTCGAGGCGCTCGCGACGCGGCGCGCCTGCGTGCTCGACGCGGACGCGCTGACGTCCTTCGCGGGCGCCGCGAGCTCGCTCTTCGCAGCGATCGCGGGCCCGGTCGTCCTCACGCCGCACGAGGGCGAGTTCGCGCGCCTCTTCGGATCGACGGGAGACAAGCTGTCGCGTGCGCGCGCGGCCGCGGCGGCGAGCGGCGCCGTCGTCCTGCTCAAGGGCGCGGACACGGTGGTCGCGCATCCGGACGGGCGCGCGGCGATCAACGCCAACGCGCCACCGGACCTCGCGACCGCAGGCTCCGGCGACGTGCTCGCCGGAACCATCGCGGGGCTCATGGCCCAGGGCATGCCGCCCTTCGAGGCCGCCGCCGCGGGTGCCTGGCTGCACGGCGCGGCGGGCGCGGCGCGCGGCGCGGGCCTCGTCGCGTCCGACCTGCCGCGTGCCTATCCGAGGCTGCTTGCGCGGCTGCGCCGCGGCGAGGAACCCGGCATGCGCGCCGGGACGCACGGGGACGCGAGGAGGCGCAGGCGATGAAGCGCGAATATCCGGACCATCCTATCGTGGGCGTGCTCGGCATCGTCCGGCGCGAGGGCCGCGTGCTCGTCGTGCAGCGCGCGAAGCCGCCGAGCGCGGGTCGCTGGGGCTTCCCCGGCGGCGTGCAGGAACTCGGCGAGACGGTGTTCGAGGCGGCACGGCGCGAACTCGCCGAAGAGACGTCGGTCGACGTCGCGCCGCTGCATTCGCTGCCCGTCCTCGACATCATCCGGCCCGACGAGGCCGGGCGCATCCGCTCGCACTGGCTCCTGGTGCCGGTGGTCTGCGACTGGGTCTCGGGCGACGGCGACCTGTCCGACGAGGTGGACGCGCTGCGCTGGCTGGCGCCCGCGGAACTCGGCGCGTGCGGGCTCGACCTGCTGCCGGACCTGGAGCGGCTCGCGCTCCTCGCCTTCGCCGCGGCGCGGCGCTGAGGGGAGGGGGACGCGCCGATGCGTGACGCGCTCGACCTCGACATCGCCACCTCCTCGCGCGCCTGCGTCGACGCGCTCGACGCCGCGCGCGCGTCGCTGCTCGGCTTCCGCGCCGACATGGCGCTGCATGCCAAGGCGGCGCTGTCCGCGGATCCGGACTGCGTGCTCGCGCACGTCCTGCGCGGCTCGATGTCGATGCTGCTCTCGAACGTCGCCGCGCTCGACGGGGTCGACCGGAGCATCGCGGCGGCGTCGCGGAGCGCGGCGCGCGCGACGCCGCGCGAGGCGCTCCATCTCGAGGCGCTGCGCTGCTGGCGCGCCGGGCTCACGGGACCCGCCATCGCGGCCTGGGAGGCGATCCTGCGCGACCATCCGCGCGACCTGCTGGCCCTGCGGCTCTCGCATTTCGCCTATTTCTGGTCGGCCGCGGACCCGGCGGGCATGCGCGCCTCGATCGAGCGCGTGCTGCCTGCCTGGGGGCCGGGCGTGCCGGGCCGCGGCTGGGTGCTCGGCATGCACGGCTTCGCCTGCGAGGAGACGGGCGAGCTCGGCGCGGCGGAGATCGGCGCGCGCGCGGCGCTGGAGGCCAACCCCTCCGACCTGTGGTCGGTGCACGCGCTCGCCCATGTCCTGGAGATGGCGGCGCGGCATGGCGAGGGGGACGCGCTGGCGGAGCACGCCGCGCCGCATCTCGCGGGCGCGACGAATTTCCGCTTCCACCTCGCCTGGCATCGCGCGCTGTCCCGGATGGAGCTCGGCGCAGGGGCGACGGAGATGCTGCGCTGCTACGACGAGGCCGTGCGCGACCTGTCCTCGCCGCTCGTGCAGGGCCAGCCCGACCTCTACATCGACGTCCAGAACGCGGCCTCGCTGCTGCTGCGCCTCGAGCTCGCGGGCGTCGATCCGGGGGATCGCTGGGCCGAGCTCGCGGATCGCGCGGAAGCGCGCATCGGCGACCATCTCGTGGTCTTCACCTTGCCGCACTGGATGATGGCGCTCGCCGCCGCGGGGCGCTGGGACGCCTGCGAGCGGCTGCTCGATGCCATGCGCGCGCATGGCGCCGCGTCGACCGCGGAGGAGGCCGGCGTGGTCGCGCGCGTCGCCATCCCGGCCGCGCGATGCGTGCGCGCGCACCGGCGTGGCGAGTTCGCGGCCGCGCTCGACGCGCTCTTCGCGCTGCGCCACGAGATCCCGCGGCTCGGCGGCAGCCATGCGCAGCGCGACCTGCTCTGGCAGGTCATGGCCGACGCGGCCTGGCGCGCGGGGCGGATGGCGGAGCTCTCGACGATCCTGGGCGAGGTCGCGACCGCCCGCGCGCCGCATCCCGTGCCGGGCTTCTACCGGCGCCTCGCCGCGCGAGGCGTCAGGCGATCGGCAGGTCGGTGCGGTACTTGACGCTGCGCAGCGCGAAGCTCGACTTGATCGACGCGATGCCGCGGATGCGGGTGAGCCGCGCCATCAGGAAGCGCTCGTAGGCCGCGAGGTCGGGGACGACGACGCGCAGCAGGTAGTCGGCGTCGCCGGTCATCAGGTAGCACTCCATGATCTCCGGCCACTCGCCGACAGCGGTCTCGAAGACCTGCAGCGCCTTCTTCTCCTGGCGCTCGAGGCTCACCTGAGTGAAGACGCTGACGTTCAGGCCGAGCGCCGCAGGGTCGACCAGCGCCGCGTAGCCCTTGATCACCCCGGCCTCCTCGAGCGCGCGCACGCGACGCCAGCAGGGGGAGGCGGAGACGCCGATGCGGCCCGCCAGGTCCTGGTTCGTGAGGCGGCCGTCGCGCTGCAGCTCGACGAGGATGCGGCGATCGATCTCGTCGAGCGTTGGGGTTTTTTCTTCCATTTTAAAGGCACCAGAAGAAATGAATTGCCCCATGATAGGCCTGCACGGGGATGATTAGCAAAGACCTTCCGCCGCCCGCCCGCCTAGGATCGCGGCAGGGAAGAAGGACGCCGGGAGCGACGCCATGGACGAGGTGCTGCAGATGCCGACGCGCGCGCCGGGGGGGGATGCGGTGGTCGATCCCGCGCGCCTCGAGATGCTCCGCGCGCTGGCGCGCAAGGTCCTCTGGCTGTCGTCCTGGACGATCCACAACGCAAACCACCTCCGCCCGAAGCGCGACGGGTTGAAGGTCGGCGGGCACCAGGCGTCCTCGGCCTCGCTGGTGACCCTGATGACGGCGCTCTACTTCCACGTCCTCCGGCCGCAGGACCGCGTCGCGGTGAAGCCGCACGCCTCGCCCGTGTTCCACGCGATCCAGTACCTGCTGGGCCACCAGAGCCGGGAGAAGCTCGAGCGCTTCCGCGGCCTGGGCGGCGCGCAGTCCTATCCCTCGCGCACCAAGGACGTCGACGACGTCGACTTCTCCACCGGCTCGGTCGGCCTCGGCGTCGCCGAGACGCTCTTCGCGTCGATGGTGCAGGACTACGTCCACCTCAAGGGCCTCGCGGGCGGGCAGCCGGCGGGCCGCATGGTCGCGCTGGTCGGCGACGCGGAGTTCGACGAGGGGAACATCTTCGAGGCGATGCTCGAGGGCTGGAAGCACGACGTCCGGAACCTCTGGTGGATCATCGACTACAACCGCCAGAGCCTGGACAGCGTGGTCTCCGACAGGCTGTTCCAGCGCATCATCGGCGTGTTCGATTCCCTCGGCTGGCGCGTCATCACGCTCAAGTACGGCAAGCTGCTGGAGAAGGCCTTCGCGGGGCCGGACGGCGAACGGCTGCGGGCCTGGATCGACGACTGCCCGAACACGCTCTACTCCGCGCTCACCTACAAGGCGGGGTGGCGCGCGCGGCTGGAGGCCGACCTCGGCGCCTTCGCCGGCATCCGCGCGATCCTCGACAGCCACGACGACGCGCAACTGCACGCGCTGATGACCAACCTCGCCGGCCACGACATGGAAGCCGTGCTCGAGGGCTTCCGCGAGGCCGAGGCGAGCGACCTGCCGACCTGCTTCATCGCCTACACGATCAAGGGCTTCGGCCTGCCCTTCGCGGGCCACAAGGACAACCATGCCGGCCTCATGAGCCCCGAGCAGGTCGACGCGCTGCGCGCCCAGCACGCGGTACCGCGCGGCGCGGAGTGGGAGCGCCTCGCGGGGATGGAGATCCCGGAGGCCGAGGTCGAGCGCTTCCTCGCGGCCGTGCCCTTCGCGCAGAGCTTCCCGCGTCGCCGCGACGCGCAGTCGGTGCCGGTGCCCGACGAGCTGCCCGTGCCGCAGGCGGCGACGATGTCGACCCAGGAGGGCTTCGGGCGCGTGCTCTACGAGCTCGCCGGCGGCGACAGCCACCTCGCCAGCCGCATCGTCACGACGTCGCCGGACGTCTCGGTCTCCACGAACCTCGGCGGCTGGGTGAACCGTCGCGGCATCTTCGACCGCCGCGACATGAAGGACATCTTCAAGGAGGAGAAGATCGTCTCGGCGCAGCTCTGGCAGATGGGCCACGCGGGCCAGCATGTCGAGCTCGGCATCGCCGAGCACAACCTCTTCCTGATGCTGGGCGCGCTCGGCCTCTCCGCCGACCTGTTCGGGGCGAGGCTGCTGCCGATCGGCACGGTCTACGACCCGTTCATCGCGCGCGGCCTCGATGCCCTGAACTACGCCTGCTACCAGGATGCGCGCTTCATGGTCGTGGCCACGCCCTCGGGCCTGACGCTCGCGCCGGAGGGCGGCGCGCACCAGTCGGTCGTGCAGCCGCTGATCGGCATGGGGCAGCCGGGCCTGACCTATTTCGAGCCCGCGCATGTCGACGAGCTGGTCGAGATCATGCGCTGGAGCTTCCGGCACATGCAGGCGGAGGAGGGGGGATCGGTCTACCTGCGCCTGTCGACCCGGCCGCTCGCGCAGCCGCGGCGCAGCCTCGACGCCGCGACGCGCGCGGCGGTCGTCGATGGCGGCTACTGGCTGGAGGCGCCATCCCTGGACGCGCCGCTGGCGCTGGTCGTGGCCGGGGCGCTGGTGCCCGAGGCGCGCGCGGCGCTCGAGCAGCTGCGCGAGGACCTGCCTGGCGCCGGCCTGCTCGTCGCGACCTCGCCGGACCGGCTGCATGCCGGCTGGCGCCGCGAGGGGCCGGCCTCGCATGCCGCCGGCCTGCTCGGCGCGCTGCCCGGCGACGCGCGGCTGGTGACGCTGGTCGACGGCCACCCCGCGACCCTGTCCTGGCTTGGCGCGGTCCGCGGCCAGCTTGTCGAGGCGCTGGGCTGCGAGAGCTTCGGCCAGTCCGGCGACCTGCCGGACATCTACCGGACCTACGGGCTGGACGCCGACGCCATCGTCGCCGCGGCGGCCCGGGCGCTCCTGCGCTGAGGGCGGGCGGGGGCGGGGCGGGCGCCGGCCCCGCGGCATGTTGACTGGCGGGATGCGTGCCTGTAGCTAGTCGCCCCTCGCGCGGGCGGGCGTGGCGGAACTGGTAGACGCGCTGGATTTAGGTTCCAGTGACGAAAGTCGTGTGGGTTCAAGTCCCTCCGCCCGCACCAGGCTCCCGCCCGGGAGAGGAACACGGCTTGGCGCGCCTCGCGCCGCCGCAAGACGACGAGCCGCAAGGACAAGGACCTTTTCGACATGCAAGTGACCGAGCTCTCGAACGCCGGACTGAAGCGCGAGTTCAAGGTTGTCGTTCCCGCGGCGTCGATCGCCGCGGGCGTGGCCGAGCGCCTCTCGGAGATCGCCCGCGAGGCGGCGCTCCCCGGCTTCCGTCCCGGCAAGGTGCCGATGCCCGTCCTCCAGAAGCGCTTCGGCCAGGCCGTGCTTGGCGAGGTGCTCGAGAAGACCGTCTCGGCGTCTTCCTCGCAGGCCATGCAGGACCGCGGGCTGCGCCCCGCGATGCAGCCGCGCGTCGAGGTGACCGCCTTCGCCGAGGGCGCCGACCTCGAGTACAAGCTCGCGATCGAGGTCCTTCCGGACGTCTCGCCGGTCGACCTCAAGACGCTCGAGCTGCAGCGCGTGAAGATCAGGGTCGAGGACGCGGAGGCCGAGAAGGCGCTCGGGCGCATGGCCGAGCAGCGCGGCAAGGCCAAGGCGGCGCCGGTCGAGCGCGCCTCGCAGAAGGGCGACATCGTCGTCATCGACTTCGTCGGCCGCGTCGACGACAAGGAGTTCGCCGGCGGCGCCGCGAACGACCAGCGGCTCGAGCTCGGCTCCGGGCAGTTCGTCCCGGGCTTCGAGGACCAGCTCGCCGGCCATGCGCCGGGCGCGAAGACCGTCGTCAAGATCGTCTTCCCCGAGGCCTACCCGAACGAGGAGCTCAAGGGCAAGCCGGCCGAGTTCGACGTCACCGTGAAGCAGGTGCTCGCGCCGGTGGCCGTCGCCGTCGACGAGGAGATGGCCAAGGAGCTGGGCTTCGAGGACCTCGAGACGCTGCGCGGCGCGGTGCGCGACCAGATCGGCCGCGAATACGGCGAGCTCGCGCGGCTGCGCACCAAGCGGCTGCTGCTGGACCGCCTCGCCGAGGCGCATTCCTTCGACGTTCCCGAGGGCATGGTCGAGATCGAGCTGCAGGCGATCATGTCCAATTTCGAGCGCGAGCGCTCGATGGGCATGGAGGACGAGGGCACGCGCGGCAAGACGCCCGAGCAGGTCGCCGCGGACTTCCGCCCGATCGCCCAGCGCCGCGTGCGCCTCGGCCTGCTGCTGTCGGAGATCGGCCGCGGCAACAACATCCAGGTCACCCAGGAGGAGACCAACCGCGCGCTCGTCGAGCAGGCCCGCCGCTACCCGGGCCAGGAGCGCAAGGTGATCGAGCAGTTCCGCTCCAACCCCGAGATGCTCGCGCAGATCCGCGGCCCGCTCTTCGAGGACAAGGTCATCGACTTCATCCTCGAGATGGCGCGCACGACCGAGGTCTCGATGTCGGTCGAGGAAGTCACCAAGGCCCAGGCCGAGGACGACAAGGCGGCCGGCTGACGCCGGCCTGCCCGCCCTCGCAGATCCCAGCACCAGAGGAACGCAGATGTCCGAGCGCATGGCCGAACAGATGAACATGCTCGTCCCGATGGTGATCGAGCAGACCGCGCGCGGCGAGCGCGCCTTCGACATCTACTCGAGGCTGCTCAAGGAGCGGATCATCTTCATGACCGGCCCGGTCAACGACGCCGTGTCGAGCCTCGTCTGCGCGCAGCTGCTCTTCCTCGAGTCCGAGAACCCGAAGAAGGACATCTCGTTCTACATCAACTCGCCGGGCGGCGTGGTCACGTCGGGCCTCGCGATCTACGACACCATGCAGTACATCCGGCCCGACGTCGCGACGGTCTGCATCGGCCAGGCCGCGTCGATGGGCTCGCTGCTCCTCGCCGCCGGCGCCAAGGGCAAGCGGTTCTCGCTGCCCAACGCGCGGATCATGGTCCACCAGCCCTCGGGCGGCGCGCAGGGCCAGGCGACGGACATCGAGATCCAGGCGCGCGAGATCCTCAACCTGCGCAAGCGGCTCAACGAGATCTACGTCCGGCACACCGGGCAGCCCATCGAGGCGATCGAGCAGGCGCTGGAGAGGGACAAGTTCATGAGCCCCGACGACGCGAAGGCCTTCGGCCTCATCGACGAGGTCGTGGTCAACCGCCCGCCGCGCGCGGACGACGCGAAGCCGGCCTGAGCGGCCGCGCGCCGCGCGACGCGGCGCATCCCTCGCGAGGCGCGATGTTCGCGTGACGTTCGCGCGACTGCTTATCCGTTGTGGCGGCGCGATCGCGGGCGCTAATGTCATGGCGAGTCACCCGGTGGCGCGAACGCGCGCTGCCCGCGACAGAACACAGGCGGAACGAGCATGAGCAAGACCGGCAGCGGCGATTCCAAGAACACGCTGTACTGTTCCTTCTGCGGCAAGAGCCAGCACGAGGTCCGCAAGCTGATCGCGGGCCCGACGGTGTTCATCTGCGACGAATGCGTCGAGCTGTGCATGGACATCATCCGCGAGGAGCACAAGACGACGCTGGTGAAGTCGCGCGAGGGCGTCCCGACGCCGCGCGACATCTGCAACGTGCTCGACGACTACGTGATCGGCCAGGACCAGGCCAAGCGCGTGCTCTCGGTGGCGGTGCACAACCACTACAAGCGCCTCGCCCATGGCGGGAAGAACAACGAGGTGGAGATCGCCAAGTCGAACATCATGCTGGTCGGGCCGACCGGGTCGGGCAAGACGCTGCTCGCCCAGACGCTCGCCAGGATCATCGACGTGCCGTTCACCATGGCCGACGCGACGACGCTGACCGAGGCCGGCTATGTCGGCGAGGACGTCGAGAACATCATCCTGCGCCTGCTGCAGGCGGCCGACTACAACGTCGAGCGCGCGCAGCGCGGCATCGTCTACATCGACGAGGTCGACAAGATCAGCCGCAAGTCCGAGAACCCCTCGATCACCCGCGACGTGTCGGGCGAGGGCGTCCAGCAGGCGCTGCTCAAGATCATGGAGGGCACGATCGCCTCCGTGCCGCCGCAGGGCGGCCGCAAGCACCCGCAGCAGGAATTCCTGCAGGTCGACACGACCAACATCCTGTTCATCTGCGGCGGCGCCTTCGCGGGGCTCGAGAAGATCATCGCCCAGCGCACCCGCGGCACGGCGATCGGCTTCGGCGCCGACGTCCGCTCGGTCGACGACCGCCAGACCGGCGAGATCCTGCGCGAGGTCGAGCCCGAGGACCTGCTCAAGTTCGGCCTGATCCCGGAGTTCATCGGCCGCCTGCCCGTGATCGCGACGCTCAACGACCTCTCCGAGGACGCGCTGGTCGAGATCCTGCAGAAGCCGAAGAACGCGCTGCTCAAGCAGTACCAGCGCCTTTTCGAGATGGAGGGCGTCAAGCTCGCCTTCTCCGAGGACGCGCTGCGCGCGGTCGCGCGCCGCGCGATCCAGCGCAAGACCGGCGCGCGCGGCTTGCGCTCGATCATGGAAGGGATCCTGCTCGACACGATGTTCGACCTCCCGCAGATGACCGGGGTCGAGGAGGTCGTGATCAACCGCGAGGTGATCGAGGGCAGGGCGAAGCCGCTCCAGATCTACGCCGACCGGCGCGCCGAGAGCGCCGCGGGATCCTCGGCTTGAGCGGCACGGCCGCGCCCGCCGGGCCGCGACGTTCCCTTGCGCCGCGCGGGGCCTTGATCGGCGCCGCGGCGATGCCATCTGTCCCGGCAGGCGGGTCGCATGCCTGAAGGGCCGACCGCCTCCCCCCAGGGACGGCCGCGCCGACGCCGACCTCCAGAACGCACAGAACCAGCGAGTTCATGACATGGCCGAGACTCCGCGTGGCACCCTCTATCCGGTCCTTCCCCTGCGGGACATCGTCGTCTTCCCGCACATGATCGTCCCGCTCTTCGTGGGGCGCGAGAAGTCCATCAAGGCACTGGAAGAGGTGATGCGCGAAGACAAGCGCATCCTGCTCGTCGCACAGAAGAACCCCGCTGATGACGATCCGGCATCGGATGCCGTCTACGAGGTGGGAACCCTGGCCCAGGTGCTGCAGCTTCTGAAGCTCCCCGATGGCACCGTGAAGGTGCTGGTCGAAGGCTCCGACCGCGCGCGCGTGCACGGCTTCTCGGACCGCACCGAATTCTTCGAGGCGGAAGTCGAGGTGCTGCCGTCCGACCTCGGCGCCACCGCCGAGA
>JBEGVV010000178.1:0-37033 GCA_041178225.1 Pseudomonadota bacterium
GCAAGCCGCTCGCGGCGGAGTTCGGGATCGCGGGGCGGCGCATCGTGCTCGTCGCCGCGCATCTCAAGTCGAAGTCGGAGGACCAGCCGGATTTCGGGCGATACCAATCCCCGGCGGCGCCAGGCGACATGCAGCGCCTCGCCCAGGCCGGCGTGATCGCCGATTTCGTGCGACGCCTCGCCGAGGCCGATCCGGATGCCGGCATCGCCGTGCTCGGCGACTTCAACGATGGCGGCGAGTCGGCGACGCTGGCGCGCCTCGCCGAGGCCGGGCTCGCGGACCTCGCGCTGACGCTGCCCTCGGAGGAGCGCTATTCCTACGTCTTCGAGGGCGTGGCCGAGGACCTCGACCATGTCCTCGTGAACGAGGTGCTCCGCGGCGGCGCCGCGCTCGACATCGTCCACGTGAACGCGGAGTTCCTGCCCTCCGAGCGCGCGAGCGACCACGACCCGCTGCTCGTGCGGCTCTCCTTCGCGCTGCCCGTGCCCGAGCCTCCCGCCCTGCCCGCGCTGCTGCCAGCCGCCGCGCTCGCCCTGGCCCGCGCGCGCCGTCGCGCGCGCGGAAATCGGATCCAGACAACCATTTCCAACCCGCCGCGACGCCTCAGCCCCCTTCCCTCCTGCGCGGCCTGCCGGGCTTTCCTCGCGTGACCCGCCGCCCCAGCACCGCGGCGGCGCCGGCACGGAACCGCTCGCTGCCCAGGGCATGGTCGGAGTTGGTCGCGGCGCGGATCGCATCGACGAGATCCGCCTCGAGGACCTCGTCGAACAGCGCCCGATAGGCCTCGCGCCTAGAGCGGGGGTCGGCCCCGAGCGACAGGAACTGCGGGTGGGGCGTCAGCAGCGGCGATGCCGGGCCGCGCGCATTGCCGGCATGGCTCGACCACCGGAAATCCATCGGATCGCGGACGATACCGGCGCGCACGGGATTGAGTTCGATGTAGCGATGGCAGGCGAGCACGTAGGCCTCGTCCTCGGCGATGCAGGAGCGGAACCGCCCTTCCCATAGCGTGCCCGTGCGCCCGTGGATCTCGTTGAAGGCGCGCACGTAGCGTCGCCCGAGGCGCTGCATCATTCGTGAAACCCCGGTCGCCTCCTGCGGGGTCACCAGCAGGTGCACGTGGTTGGTCATGAGGACGTAGGCGTGGATTGCGCAGCCATGGCTCGGGGCGAGGTCGGCAAGCTCCGCAAGATAGCGGGCTCGGTCGCCATCGCGCAGGAAGCACGCCTGGCGATCGACGCCGCGCTGGATGATGTGCATCGTCACGCCGCCGAGGCGCAGCCTTGCTCGTCGAGCCATGGCGCCCAGCGTGCGATCGCCCGGCCCAGGGCGCGAGCGCGCCTTCGAGGTGGACGCAGGTTCCTCCGCCCTAGTCCGGGGTAAATCGGATCCGGTAAATCGGATCCAGACAACGATTTCGGGGGGAAATCGTTGTCTGGATCGGATTTTGGGATCGGGTTTCGCGGGGCTCAGGTGGTGTCGCGCAGCAGCGCGGCGAGGAAGGCGGGCACGGTCTCGCTCGCCGGGCCCTCGATGCGCTCGTCGAAGGCGCGCGACATGGCACCGGGCTCGAGGTTGAGCTCCACCGTGCGCGCGCGGCCCGCCACCTCGGCCACGAAGCCCGCGGCGGGGTGGACCTGGCCGCTGGTGCCGATCGCGACGAAGAGGCCGCAGCCGTCGAGCGCGGCGCCGATCTCGTCCATCGCGAGCGGCATCTCGCCGAACCACACGACGTGCGGCCGCATGCCGCCGGCGCGCCCGCAGGAAGGGCAGGACGTCGTGGCCGAGAGATCCTCCTGCCACGACGCGACATGGCCGCAATGGCCGCAGCGCGCCTTGCCGAGCTCGCCATGCATGTGCACGAGGCGGCGCGAGCCCGCGCGCGCATGCAGGTCGTCGACGTTCTGCGTGACGAGCAGGAACCCGCCCGGCCAGTCGCGCTCGAAGCGCGCCAGCGCGAGATGCGCCGCGTTGGGCGCGATCGCGGGGTCGCGCAGCTGGGCGCGGCGCGCGTTGTAGAACTCGTGGACGCGCCCCGGGTCGCGCGCGAAGGCGTCGGGCGTCGCGACGTCCTCCACCCGCACCCGTGCCCAGATCCCGTCCGGGTCGCGGAACGTGGCGAGGCCCGATTCGCGGCTGATGCCCGCGCCGGTGAGGACGACGACCGAGGGATGGCGCGCCGTCATCGCTTCCATTGCGGGCGGCGCGCGCGGCCCTTCCTGGAGTTGACGGCGCCGGCCGTCGAGCGGGCCGCGGGCCTGCCCGCGGACTTGGCCGCATACCCGCCCGCCGCGCTCGCCTCGGCGACGCCACGCCCGGCCGCGCCAGCCGGCATCTCGAGCTCGATCGCCTCGAGGCGGCGGATCTCGTCGCGCAGCCGCGCGGCCTCCTCGAACTCGAGGTCGGCGGCCGCGGTCTTCATCTTCTCCTCCAGCTCCGCGATCACGGCGCGCAGGTTGTGGCCGACGGCATGCTGCTTCTCGTCGATGCCCGTCTCGACCAGCACGTGGTCGCGCTCGTAGACCGAGCCGAGGATGTCGCCGATGCCCTTGCGCACGCTTTCCGGCGTGATGCCATGGGCCTCGTTCCACTCCACCTGCCTGCGCCGCCGGCGCTCGGTCTCGTCCAGCGCCGCCTTCAGCGAGTCCGTCATCCTGTCCGCGTAGAGGATCACGCGCCCGTCGACGTTGCGCGCCGCGCGGCCGATCGTCTGCACCAGCGAGGTGCGCGAGCGCAGGTATCCCTCCTTGTCGGCGTCGAGGATGGCGACCAGCGCGCATTCGGGGATGTCGAGGCCCTCGCGCAGGAGGTTGATGCCGACCAGCACGTCGAAGGCGCCGAGGCGCAGGTCGCGGATGATCTCGATGCGCTCGAGCGTCTCGACGTCGGAATGGATGTAGCGCACGCGCACGCCGGCCTCGTGCATGTACTCGGTCAGGTCCTCGGCCATGCGCTTGGTGAGCGTGGTGACGAGCGCGCGCTGGCCGCGCTGCGCGACGGCGCGCACCTCCGCCAGCAGGTCGTCGACCTGCTTCTCGGTGGGGCGGATCTCGCATACCGGGTCGATGAGGCCGGTCGGGCGGATGACCTGCTCGACGAAGACGCCGCCGGTGCGCTCGAGCTCCCACGGGCCGGGCGTCGCCGAGACGCAGACCGTCTGCGGGCGCATCGCGTCCCATTCCTCGAACTTGAGCGGCCGGTTGTCGGCGCAGGACGGCAGGCGGAAACCGTATTCCGAGAGCGTCGACTTGCGCACGAAGTCGCCGCGATACATGCCGCCGATCTGCGGGATCGTGACATGGCTCTCGTCGACGATCAGCAGCGCGTCCCTGGGCAGGTACTCGAACAGCGTCGGCGGCGGCTCGCCCGGCTTGCGGCCGGTGAAGTAGCGCGAGTAGTTCTCGATCCCCGCGCAGGATCCCGTCGCCGCCATCATCTCGAGGTCGAAGGCCGTGCGCTGCTCGAGGCGCTGCGCCTCCAGGAGCTTGCCGCCATCGCGCAGCTCGGCGAGGCGGGCCTTCAGGTCGCGCTTGATCTGCTCCATCGCCTGGTCGAGCGTCGGCTGCGGCAGCACGTGGTGCGAGTTGGCGTAGAGCCGGACCTTGCCGAGCGTGGCGTGCTTCTCGCCGGTCAGCGGGTCGAACTCGTGGATCGCCTCGATCTCGTCGCCGAACAGCGACAGGCGCCAGGCGCGGTCCTCGCAATGGGCGGGGAAGACCTCGATCGAGTCGCCGCGCACGCGGAAGGCGCCGCGCGCGAAGCTGGCGTCGTTGCGCCGGTACTGGAGCCTGACCAGCTGGCGCAGCAGGTCGTTGCGGTCGATCGACTGCCCGGCCTCGAGGTCGATCACCATCGTTGAGTAGGACTCGACCGAGCCGATGCCGTAGATGCAGGAGACCGAGGCCACGATCACCACGTCGCGCCGCTCCAGCAGCGCGCGCGTCGCGGAATGCCGCATGCGGTCGATCTGCTCGTTGATCGAGGATTCCTTCTCTATGTACGTGTCCGTCCGCGGCACGTAGGCCTCGGGCTGGTAGTAGTCGTAGTAGCTGACGAAGTACTCGACGGCGTTGTCGGGGAAGAAGGACTTCATCTCGCCGTAGAGCTGCGCGGCCAGCGTCTTGTTCGGCGCGAGGACGAGGGCCGGGCGCTGCAGGGCCTGGATCACGTGCGCCATCGTGAAGGTCTTGCCCGAGCCGGTCACGCCGAGCAGCACCTGGTCGCGCTCGCCCGCCGCCAGCCCGGCGGTGAGCTCGGCGATCGCCTGCGGCTGGTCGCCCGCCGGCACGTAGGACGAGGCGATCCTGAGCGGCAGCATTGGCCCGTCGCGCTCCAGCGCCAGCGGCGGCGACGGCGCGGCGGGGTTCAGCATCGCCTCGGGGACGGGATGGGAGCTGCGGGCCGGCATGGCCCCAATATGCATCTTCGCCGCGCGGAGGCGAGTCGCCCGGACGCCGCCGGGGGTATGCTCGCCTCCATGCCCTGGCCCCTTCCCGATTCGGTGCTCGCCAACGCCCATGCGCGGCGCGGCCGGCTCGAGGTCTTCGAGACAATCGACCCCGCGCGCAGCGCGCTCCTGGTCGTCGACATGCAGCTCGCCTGGACCAGCCCGGAGGGCCCGATGCACGTCCCCGACACGGCGGCGATCATCCCCGGCATCAACGCGCTCGCCGCGGCGCTGCGCGCGCGAGGCGGCCTCGTCGCCTGGATCCAGCATTCCAACGCGCCGCCCGGATCGCCGCTGCACTGGCAGACCTACTACGCGAACTTCATCCGCCCGGAGCGGCGCGAGGCCTCGCTGCGCACGCTGGCGCCGGGCGCGCCGCTCCATGCCCTCGACCCGGCGCTGGACGTCCGCGAGGGCGACCTGCGGCTGCGCAAGTACCGGTTCAGCGCCTTCACCCGCAACCCGGAGGACCCGGAGGCGCTGCTGCGCGCGCGCGGCATCGACACGGTCGTGGTCGCTGGCGTCGCCACCAACATCTGCTGCGAGTCGACCGCGCGCGACGCGATGATGCGCGACTTCCGCGTCTTCATGCCCCACGACGCCGTGACCGCGGGCAGCGCCGAGGCCCATGGCGCGGGGCTGCTCGCCGTCGCGCAGGTCTTCGCGGACATACGCCCCGTCGCGGCGCTGCTCCGCCTGCTGGAGGAACCATGAGCGCCATGCCAAAGGCCCCGCGCGTGCTGCGCGCCGACTACGCCGACCCGCGCCATGCAAGCGCGCTGGTCCAGCTGCTCGAGGCCTATGCGCTCGACCCCGCCGGCGGCGGCAAGCCCCTGCCCGCCATCGCGCGCGAGAACCTCGTGCCAGGCCTCGCCGCGCGGCCCCATGCCTTCGGCGTGCTCGCCCTCGAGGGCGACGAGCCGGTGGGCCTCGTCAACTGCTTCGAGGGATTCTCGACCTTCGCGGGCCGGCCGCTGGTCAACATCCACGACGTCTTCGTCGTCGCCTCGCGCCGCGGGCGCGGCATCGCCGAGGCGATGCTGCGGCTGGTGGAGGCCATCGCGCGCGAGCGCGGGGCCTGCAAGCTCACGCTCGAGGTGCTGTCGGGCAACGAGGGCGCGAAGCGCCTCTACGCGCGGGCCGGCTTCGGCGCCTACGCGCTCGACCCGGCGCTGGGCGACGCACGCTTCTGGCAGAAGCCGCTCTCGCCGTGATTGCCGGTCCCGGCGCCGGGGCATAAGGTGCGCGCCCGCGGCCCCCGGCGGGGGTCGCGCCGCCCCACCCCAATTCCAGGACCGCGTCCCATGGGAATCCTCGCCGAGCGCCTCAAGGCCATCAAGCCGTCCCCGACCATCGCCGTCACCAACAAGGCGCGCGAGCTCAAGGCCGCCGGGCGCGACGTGATCGGGCTCGGCGCGGGCGAGCCGGACTTCCCGACCCCCGAGAACGTCAAGCAGGCGGGCATCCGCGCGATCCAGAACGACGACACCAAGTACACGGCCGTCGACGGCACGCCGGCGCTCAAGCAGGCGATCATCGCGAAGTTCAAGCGCGAGAACGGCCTGACCTACGCGCCGAACCAGATCATCGTCGGCACCGGCGGCAAGCAGGTGCTCTACAACGCGCTGGTCGCGACGCTCGACAAGGGCGACGAGGTCATCATCCCCGCGCCCTACTGGGTGAGCTACCCGGACATGGTGGCGCTGGCCGACGGCACGCCCGTGCCCGTCGCCTGCCCGCAGAACAACGGCTTCAAGCTGCGCCCCGAGGACCTCGAGGCCGCGATCACGCCGCGCACCAAGTGGGTGATCCTCAACTCGCCCTCGAACCCGACCGGCGCCGGCTACACCTGGGACGAGATGAAGGCGCTGACCGACGTGCTGCTGCGCCACCCGCATGTCTGGGTGCTCACCGACGACATGTACGAGCACCTCGTCTATGACGGGTTCAAGTTCTGCACGCCCGCGCAGGTCGAGCCCAGGCTCTACGACCGCACGCTGACCACCAACGGCGTGTCGAAGGCCTATTGCATGACCGGCTGGCGCATCGGCTACGCCGGCGGCCCGGCCGAGCTCATCAAGGCGATGGGCACGATCCAGTCGCAGTCGACCTCGAACCCGTCCTCGATCAGCCAGGCCGCGGCGGTCGAGGCGCTCAACGGCCCGCAGGACTTCATCCCGCGCAACAACGAGGCCTTCAGGCGCCGGCGCGACCTCGTCGTGTCGATGCTCAACCAGGCCAAGGGCATCCACTGCCCGGTGCCCGAGGGCGCGTTCTACGTCTACCCGTCCTGCGCGGGCACGATCGGCAGGAAGACCCCGCAGGGCAAGACGATCGAGACCGACACGGACTTCGTCGAGTACCTGCTCGAGGCCGAGGGCGTCGCGGTGGTGCAGGGCACGGCCTTCGGCCTCGCGCCCTATTTCCGCATCTCCTACGCGACCTCCGACGAGGTGCTGCGCGAGGCCTGCACCCGCATCCAGCGCGCCTGCGCCGCGCTGCGCTGAATCGTCGTGGCCACGCGGCGCCGTGGCGCCGCGATCGACGGCGCGCGAGGCCCTTCGCCTCGCGCGCCGTTTTACTTTGCGCCGTGCCGTTGGTCGCGGATCCTGACCGGCATGTCGCTCATGGGCGAGGCAGGCATGGGCTCGCGCCCGGCCGCGGCGTGGCCTGCTAGGCTGGCACTGACCTGATCCAGGCAGACGGAGCGCCCCCATGAAGATCGTCGCGATGGAGACCTTCCCAGCGGTCATCCCCTACCGCCACACCGAGGTGAGCGCGATCATCTCGCGCTCGGGCGTCTCGGACGTGGTGGTGAAGCTGGTCACCGACGACGGGCTCGTCGGCTGGGGCGAGGCCTGCATGAATTGCGACACCGCCACGACGCTGGCGGCGCTCCAGGCGATGCGGCCCTTCGTGCTCGGCCGGTCGCCGTGGCAGACCGAGGCGATCGCGCGCGACGTCTTCGTCCATGGCGGCTGGCAGTGGGAGGCGATGACGGGTTCCTTCGCCTTCGCCGGCATCGACATGGCGCTGTGGGATCTCTGCGGCAAGGCGGCGGGCCAGCCGCTGAGCCACCTCTTCGGCGGGCCGGTGCGCGAGGCGGTGGATTATTTCTACTATCTCGCCTGGGGCGACCCCGACAGCCTGCGCGCCCAGTGCGCCGAGGGCCTCGCGCGCGGGCACTCCGTCTTCTACTTCAAGGCCGGCGCGGATTTCGCCGCCGAACTCGCCATGCTCGAGGTGGTGCGCGACGCGCTCGGCCCAGCCCCCTTGCTGCGCGTCGACCCGAACCAGGCCTGGCCCTTCGCCGACGCGCTGCGGAACATGGCCAGGATGCATGCGGCCGTCGGGCTGGACTTCGTCGAGGCGCCGGTGAAGGGCGGCCGGCATGGAAACCTGCGCGAGCTCACCCGCGCCACCGGCGTGCCCGTCTGCGCCAACGAGTTCCTCTGGACCGAGGCGGACGCGGCGCGCGTGATAACAGAGCGCGCCGTCGACCACATGGGGTTCTCGCCCTATTTCGTGGGCTCGCTGCGTCGATGGCACACGCTGTGCCACATGGCCGCGCATGCCGACATCCTGGTGCACAAGCACACGCATGGCGAGTTCGGCATCGCGGCCGCGGCCTGCCACCACGTCCTGCTGACATTGCCGAACCTGGCCCGCGGCAACCAGCAGACGCACCAGCTCATCGCCCATGACATCCTGACGGAGCCGCTGCCCATCGTCGGCTCGGCAAGCTGGGGCGTCATCGACCGGCCCGGCATCGGGGTCGAGGTCGACGAGGCGGCGCTTCGCGACGCCTCGGACCGCTGGCGGCGCGATGGCGACTTCCGCCCCTTCGGCGACCGCTTCGCAAGGGCCTGAGGCGGCGCGGCCGCAGGCCCGGGGGCTCGCTATCACCCGCGCCGCTCAGCGCAGGGCGACCAGCCGGAATCCTTCGCGCGACGCGGCGGCGGCCAGCCGGTCGTCGAGGCAGACGAAATCCATGCTCCGCGGCTCGTGCTCGGCGGCGATGATGGCCGCGGCGAGCTGGAGCGCGTCGGCGGCGCGCAGCGGATGGAGCCGCAGCAGGCGCCTTGCCATCGCGCGGACCTGCGCCGATGGCAGGATCTCCGACCACGCGGCGGCAAGCGCGTCGAGCTGCTCGAGGACGGCGAGGACATCGGGGCCGGGGAGCGAACCGTCGCGCTCGCGCCGCGCGATCGCCGAGGCGCACTCGATCGGCGTCGCCCACCAGACGAGCATGACGGGATCGTCCGCGAGCGACGCGACCGCGCGCGCGCGGGCCTCTTCCGCCGCGAGCAGGGCGACGACCGCCGAGGAATCCCAGAACCTCATCGTCCCTCGTCGCGCTCCTCGATCAACGCCTGGACCAGGCTGCGCGCGGGCCTGGCGGCCGGGCGCCGCAGCAGGGAGGCCGGAACCGCGCCGGTGCCGCGCCGGATGATGCCCGCGCGCTCCAGCCGCGCGAGCCTCTCGTCGCCCTGCCGTCCGGGCTCGACCCGCTCCAGCCGCGCGACTGGCTGGTCGCGGTCGAGGATCAGGACGCTGGCGCCCGCCCTGACCTTGGCGAGATAGGCGCTGAGCTGGTTCTTGAGATCAGATATCGTGGCCTTTTCCATCTGGCCAAGTTAGCCAGATCGAGGGGATTGCGCAACGCGCACGCCCGCCGTCCGGCGGCGACCCGCCGCGCAATAGTTGTCTGGATCCGATTTCTCAGAAGAAGGTGCGCACCGCGCCGACCACGTCGTAGGACCCGTCGACCAGCATCATCGCCTGCCACTTGTCGAAGGTGGTGCAGGGATGGCCCATGCCGAAGGCGACCATGTCGCCCACCGCGAGCGGGCTCGAGGCCGGCAGCACGAGATGACCGTGCTGGTCGTTGAGCCCCTCGATCGCGTGGCCCGCGCCGACGGGCTCGGGGCGCTGCATCGCGCCGGGGCGGAACCACAGCGTGGGGATCGGCCAGCCGGCATCGGTGCCGATGTCGCGCCGTCCCATCGACACGATCGCCTTCGTGGCGTCGGGCCGCGACTGCACCCAGGCCCAGACCTCGAGCGCGGGCTGGAGGTCATGGCCCGGCAGCCCGACCTCCCCCGCCGCCTTCATGCGGCGGAACTGCTTCTCGTAGCCCATCGAGTCGTGCGCGATGTAGCAGCCGCTGCGGATCACGCGCAGGACGGGCCCGCCAAGGTCGATGCCCGCGAGGCGCCGCGCCACGCGGTCGAAGAAGGCGCTGCCGCCCGCGGTCAGCACGACGGGCGCGCCGCGGCGGAACAGCCCGCGGCCGGCCACGGCGGTCGCCACCGCGGCATAGGTCTCGAGGAAGGAGTCGACGGCCTCGGTCGTCGCGAGCAGGCCCTCGAAGGCCTCGATGCCCGCGAGCCGCAGCCCCGGCGTGCGCGCCACGGCCTCGGCGACCGCGATCGCCTTCCCGACGTCGCGGCAGCCCGTGCGGCCGCCGGGATAGCCGACCTCCAGCAGGACGTCGATCGCGCGGTCCGTGCCCGCGCGGCGCGCGCCGGCGGCGAGCATCTCCACGCCCTCGGGCGAATCCGCGAGCAGGTAGAGCTCGAAGCCGGGATCGGCCTTGAGCGCGGCGTAGCAGGCATCCACCGCGACGCGGCCCATCGGCTGGTTGGCCATCAGCACGCGCCTGGCCCCGAAATGCCGCGCCACCGCCATCTGGTGGATCGTGCCGACGGTGATCGCCCAGGCGCCGTCGCGCAGCTGCAGCGCGAAGAGCTGCGGCGCCATCGTCGTCTTGCCA
Organism: Pseudomonadota bacterium; assembly: GCA_041178225.1. Taxonomy (GTDB): domain Bacteria; phylum Pseudomonadota; class Alphaproteobacteria; order CACIAM-22H2; family CACIAM-22H2; genus CAIOSQ01. Next base: position 10,224 of record JBEGVV010000178.1, read on the forward strand.
TGCGGCGCGATCTCGAGCCCGTTGAGGGCGAGGAAGTCCTTCATCCAGCGGCTGTTGGCGCGCAGCCGGTCGACATGCAGCACGGCGGCCGGAAGCGGCATGTCGCCGCGCAGCAGGTTCCAGCCCTGCCTTCCGACATCGCCGAGGCGCAGCGTCCCCGCGGCGGGCGGCATCCCCTTGGTCAGCGGGCCGAGCGGCGTCGCGTCGATCTCGGCGGCATGCGCGCTGGGCGCGAAGTCGTTCAGGTCCATGGCATCGATCTCCCCGCGCCAAGACTAGGACAGAAGCCATGGCGCGTGGAACAAGCGAGGATGCTTGCGCGGCACGAAGCGCCCGCTCCAACCTGACGGCCACGCGGCGCGCGACGCGACGGAGGAGAGACATGGCAACCGACCTTGCCGCCTGCGAGGCGATGGACCGGGACGACCCGCTGGCGAGGCATCGCGAGGCCTTCGCGCTGCCCGCGGGCATGGTCTACCTCGACGGCAACTCGCTGGGCGCCCTGCCTCGCGCCACCGCCGCGCGCGTCGCGGACTGCATCGCGCGCGAATGGGGCGAGGACCTGATCACCAGCTGGAACCGCGCGGACTGGATCGGCCTGCCGCGGCGCGTGGGCGACAAGATCGCGCGGCTCGTCGGCGCCGGGCCTGGCGAGGTCGTGGTGGCCGATTCGACGTCGATCAACGTCTTCAAGGTCCTGTCCGCCGCGCTGGCGCTGCGCCCGGGGCGCAGGACGATCCTCTCCGACAGCGGCAACTTCCCGACCGACCTCTACATGGCGCAGGGCCTCGCGGGCCTGCTCGGCGCCGGGCACCGCCTGCGCCTCGTCCCGCCCGGCGAGGTCGCCGAGGCGATCGACGAGGACACGGCGGTCGTGATGCTGACCGAGGTCGACTACCGCACCGGGCGGCGCCACGACATGCGCGCGCTGACCGCCGCGGCGCATCGCGCGGGCGCGCTGGCGATCTGGGACCTCGCGCATTCCGCGGGGGCCATGCCGGTCGACCTCGGCGGGTGCGAGGTCGATTTCGCGGTGGGCTGCGGCTACAAGTTCCTCAATGGCGGGCCGGGCGCGCCCGCCTTCCTCCATGTCGCCCGGCGCCACCAGGAGGGCTTCGCGCAGCCGCTCTCGGGCTGGCTCGGCCATGACGCCCCCTTCGCCTTCGAGACCGGCTACCGGCCCGCCGCGGGGATCTCGCGCTACATCTGCGGCACGCCGCCGGTGCTGTCGATGGTGGCGCTCGAATGCGGCGTCGACACGGTGCTCGCCGCCGACATGGCGGCGCTGCGCGCGAAGTCGATGCGGCTGGGCGACCTCTTCGTCGAGCTGGTCGAGGCGCGCTGCGCGGGCCACGGGATCGCGCTCGCCTGCCCGCGCGACGCCGGCGCCCGCGGCAGCCAGGTCAGCTTCTCGCATCCCGATGGCTACGCGATCGTGCAGGCGCTCATCGCGCGCGGCGTGGTCGGCGACTTCCGCGCGCCCGACGTCATGCGCTTCGGACTCGCGCCGCTCTACCTGCGATACGCCGACATCTGGCGCGCCGTGGACGAGCTGGCGGGCATCCTGTCCACGCGCGCGCACGACGACCCGCGCTTCCGCCGCCGCGCCGCGGTGACCTGAGCCGGGCCGGGTCGCGCTTGCCGCCCCGCCGCGCGCGGGTCCATTGTCGCGGGAGAGCGCGGGCAAGCGCGCGGGAGAAGCCATGAACGACGCCAGCGGTTCCAACATCCCCGTCCTCGACGCCGAGGAGATCCTCGCCGGCATCCGCCGCTGGGTCGAGATCGAGTCGCCCAGCCACGACGCCGCGGCGGTGAACCGCCTCGTCGACACGGTCGAGGGCGACCTGCGCCGCATCGGCGCGAAGGTCACGCGCACGCCCGGGCGCGACGGCTTCGGCGACGTGCTGGAGGGCCATTCGCCCTGGGGCGACGAGGCCGAGAAGGGGATCCTGATCCTCGGCCATCTCGACACGGTCCACCCGATCGGCGCGCTGGAGACGACGCACAGGTTCCGTCGCGAGGGCGACAAGGTCTTCGGCCCGGGCATCTACGACATGAAGGCCGGCAGCTTCATGGGCTTCTACGCCATGCAGCATTTCGTGCGCACGGGCCGCACGACGCCGCTGCCGGTGCGCATCATGTACATCCCCGAGGAGGAGGTCGGCAGCCCGACCAGCCGCGAGCGCATCGAGGCCGCCGCGCGCAACGCCAAGTACGTGCTGGTCCTGGAGCCGGCGCGCGACGGCAACAAGTGCGTGACGGCGCGCAAGGGCGTCGGCCGCTTCGTCATGAAGGTCACGGGCAAGGCCGCGCATTCAGGCGCGCGCCACGAGGACGGGCGCAGCGCCATCCGCGAGGCCGCGCGCCAGGTCCTCGAGATCGAGGCGATGACCGACTACGCGACCGGCGTCACCACCAATGTCGGGCTCGTCTCCGGCGGCAGCGGCGTCAACGTCGTGCCTGCGCATTGCGAGATGGAGATCGACCTGCGCGTGCCGACGGCCGAGCTCGCGGAGAGCATGACCGCGCGCATCCTCGGCCTGCGCGCCCACGACCCGGACTGCGTCGTCGAGGTGACCGGCGGCATGAACCGCCCGCCCTACGGCAAGGACGAGGGCATCGCGAGGCTCTTCGAGCACGCCAAGGGCCTAGCGAAGGAGATCGGCTACGACCTCCAGGACGTGAAGCTGACCGGCGGCGGCAGCGACGGCAACTTCACCGCCGCGATGGGCGTGCCGACGCTCGACGGGCTCGGCGCGGACGGGCGCGGCCCGCACGCGCTCGACGAGCAGATCCGCTATTCCTCGCTGGTGCCGAACACGCAGCTGATCGTGCGGCTGCTCGAGACGCTGCGCTAGGGGCGCGGCCCCTCGAGCAGGCGCCGAAGCTCCGCGAGCAGCTCGTCCGGGTCGACCGGCTTGAGCAGCATCCGCACGCCCTCGACGCGCGCGAGCGCGCGCGCGGCCTCGGAGCTGTCGCCGCTCAGCAGCAGCGCGGGCAGGTCGCGGCCGGCGGCGGCGCGCAGGCGCTGGAGCGCATCGACGCCGTTCTCGCCATCGGCGAGGTGCAGGTCGCAGACCACGAGGTCGGGCGCGAAGCCGTCGGAGGCCAGGCGCAGCGCCTCGGCGCCCGTCGCCGCCGCCGCGACGTCGAGGCCGCGCGCGGCGAGCCAGCGGCGCGAGGCCTGGCGCAGGCCGGGATCGTCCTCGAGCAGCAGCACGCGATGCGCGACGGCGAAGGCCGGGGCGCGACGGCGGCGCCGCCCCGCCTCGCCATTGGCGGCGGGGAGCGCCGCGCGCGGCATCGACAGGCGGAAGCGCGTACCGGCGCCAGGCGTCGATTCGACGGACAACGCGATGCCGAGCAGGTCGACGAGCCTGCGCACGATCGCGAGGCCGAGGCCATGGCCCTGCGCGCCGTCGCCATCGGGCGAGGCCACCCGGTAGAACTCGTCGAAGACCCTTCCGAGATGCTCGGGCGCGATGCCGACGCCGTCGTCGCGGACCTCGACGACCGCGTCCTGCCCGGCAGCGACGCAGGAGATGCGTACCTCGCCCCGCGGCGCGAACTTCAGCGCGTTGGCGAGGAGGTTGCGCAGCACCTGGCCTAGCAGCACCGGATCGGTCCGCGCGCCGACGCGCGGCGCGTCGACGTGCAGCGCCACCTCGCCGTCGCGCGCGAGCGGCGCGAACTCGCGACCGAGCCCGGCGAGGAGCTCGGCGAGGTCGATGTCACGGGGGCTCGGCTCGACCATGCCCGCGTCGAGGCGACCGACGTCGAGCAGCGCGTCGACGAGGCGGCCCATCTCCGCGATCGTGCGCGCCTGCTGCGCGACGATCTCGCGAAGTTGCGGCGCGCTCGCCTCGTCGTGGAGCGAGCCGTTCAGGAGGCGCAGCGTCTGCAACGGCTGGCGCAGGTCGTGGCTGGCGGCGGCGACGAAGCGCCGCGCCGATTCGCGCGTGGCCGCGGGCGCCGGCGCGGCATCGCGCACGGGAGGCTCGCTCATCGCGACCGCTCGGCGATCAGGGGGCGGCGGAAGAGCGGATCCGGAACGACGGCGGCAACGGTCGCGAACATCGGCGATGCTCCCTTTCCCGCGCCGGCTCGGGTGGGCAAGCACCCCCTCCCCGCGCATTTCGGCATGATGTCTTTCTGGAGCAATCTAGGCGCGCGCCACGTTCACACCGCCGTGACATGCTGGCGCACGTCAGGATTGCATTCCTGTCGGGGCGCGGCGGCGATGCACGCGGGAATGCCGCGCGCCGCTCCGCTATCCTGACGCGCAGCACGGCAATTGCGGGCGCGCGCATGGCGCGCCGAGGCAAACGGGGCGATGGACCGCAGGGAAGACAAGCTCGCATCCGCCGACCAGGGACTGCGCCACCTCGTCGCCGTCGCGACGCGCGCGCCCTACAGCTGGTACGTCGCCGGGCAGGCGGCGGACACGATCGGGCTGTGGATGCAGCGCCTGGCGCTGGGCTGGCTGGTCTGGGAGCTCACCGGCTCGGCGACCTGGCTCGGTGCCATCAGCTTCCTCAAGTTCGCGCCGACGATGCTGCTCGGGCTCTTCGGCGGCGTGCTCGCGGACCGCTTCCCGCGCGGCAGGATCGTGCTCGCCGCGCAGGCGGTCACCGTGTTCCAGGCCGCGGCGGTCGCGCTGCTCATCGTGACGGGCGACATCAGCCTGCCGATCCTGGTCGTGCTGACGCTGATGGTGGGCATCGCGGTCGGCCTGTCGCAGGCCGCCTCGAAGGCCGTCGTGAGCGAGCTCGTGCCGCGCGCCGACGTGCCGGCGGCGATCGCGCTCAACTCCGTCGTCTTCAACGTCTCGCAGCTCGCGGGCCCGGCCATCGCCGGCGTCGTGCTCGTCTTCGCGGGGAACGTCGCCTGCTTCGTCGCCGTGGCGCTGCTCTTCGCGACCAACCTCGTCGTGTTCTGGCGCATCCTGCCGCATGTCTCCGCGCGCCCGGCGGGCGACGGGCAGCCGATGCTGCGCGCCATCGGCACGGCGCTCGCCTTCTGCCTGCGCCATCGCGGGATCGCGCCGCTGCTGGTACTGCACTTCGCCTTCACCTTCTCGGTGCGGCCGATCATCGACCTGCTGCCGGCATTCGCTGGCGGCGAGCTCAACGACGGGGTCGACGCCGTCTCGGTGCTGACCAGCGCGGTGGGGCTCGGCGCGATCGCCTCGGGCCTCTACCTCGCGGCGCGGCCGCACGGGCCGGGGCTGCTGCGCCTCGTCATGGCCTCGATGCTCGTGCTCGGCCTCGCGATGCTTGGCTTCGCGGCGGCGCCAGGGCTCTGGGTCGCCGCCGCGATGGGCGCGCTGATCGGCGGCGGCATGGCCGTGCGCGCGGCCGGCGTGCAGACGCTGGTGCAGCTCGCCGCGACCGAGGACCTGCGCGGGCGCGTGCTGAGCCTCTACGGCCTTGGCCTCAACACCGGCGCCGCGCTCGGCGCCATCGGCGTCGGCGCGCTGGCCGACGCGATCGGGCTGCGCGAGGCTCTCGCCGTCGTCGCGATCGCCTCGCTCGCCGTGCTCGGCCTGGTCTGGCTGCGGCGGCGCGACATGGAACAGGCACTCGAAGACGAGGAGACGAGATGAGCACGCCACCACAGGTCGACTCGCCCGCCACCCTTCCCGGCTGGCACATGCCCTGGCCCGACTTCGCGGTCGACTGGTCGCGCGCCGCGCTGGTCGTCGTCGACATGCAGAACTACGGCTGCAACCCGAGCGCCGGCGTCGCGGCGATGCTGGCCATTCGCTATCCGGAGATCGCGGCCTACTACGTGCCGCGGCTCGTCGACGTCGCGATCCCCAACGCGCGCCGCCTGCTCGGCGCGTTCCGCGCGGCGCGGCTCCCGGTGGTCTTCACGCGCCACGGGCCGCTGCTGCCCGACGGCAGCGACATGATCGCGCGACGGCGCCGCCGCGACGGCGCCTCGCAGGAAGCGACGGGCACGCCGACGCTCTGGCATCGCGGCACCTTCGAGCACGAGGTGATCGCCGAACTCGCGCCCGCGCCCGGCGACCTGGTGGTCGACAAGAACACCTCCAGCGCCTTCAACTCCACGGGCATCGAGTGGCTGCTGCGCAACAAGGGTATCGAGACGCTCGTGCTCGCGGGCATGGCGACCGACATGTGCGTCGAGACGACGGCGCGCGACGCCGCGGACCGCGGCTTCAACGCGATCATCGCCGAGGACGCCTCGGCGACCTTCCTGGAGCGCCACCACGTCGCGGCGCTGAGCGGCTTCGCGCGCGTCTTCGGCCAGGTCCGGTCGACCGGCGCGATCCTCGACGCGCTTGCCGCGCGAGGAGCCTCCATCGCATGATCCCCGCCTCGCGCGGCGGGGAGCCGCGCCTCGAGGGGGACAGGACATGACCGAACGCAACGACAACGACGCGGCCGCGCGCCGCGATTTCCTCAGGCTGTCCGGCGTCGGCGCCGCCGTGGCCGCCGGCGTCGCGGCGACCGCGACGCTGTCCGCGCAGCAGGCCGCCGCGCAGGCGCCGGCCGGCAGCACGCTGCGCACGGTGCTCAACCGCGGCAAGCTCATCGTCGGCACGGGCTCGACCAACGCGCCCTGGCATTTCGAGGACGACAAGGGCCAGCTCACCGGCATGGACATCGCCGTCGCGCGCATCCTCGCGCGCGGCCTGTTCGACGACCCGACCAAGGTCGAGTTCGTCCGCCAGGAGCCCGCCGCGCGCATCCCGAACATCACGACCGGCAAGGTCGACATCGTCATCCAGTTCATGACCATGTCGCCGGCGCGCGCCCAGCTCGTGAACTTCTCGCGCCCCTACTACATCGAGGGCGTCGCGCTGCTGACCTCGTCCAGGGGCAAGCTCAAGACGCACAAGGAGCTCCTCGACGCCGGGCGCTCCGCGCGCGCCTCGGTGCTGCAGAACGTCGACGCCGACAAGCTGGTCGCCAAGGCCCTGCCCTCCGCCACGGTGCTGCAGCTCGACACGCAGGCGAACGTCATCCAGGCGCTGGATTCCGGCCGCGTCGACGCCGCGGTGGTCGACCTCTCGACCGTCGGCTGGCTGGTGAAGCGCAACCCGGACAAGTACCTGGACTCCGGCTTCCACTACGAGACGATGCTCTACGGCGCGGCGATGCGGCAGGGCGACCTCGACTGGTCGCGCTTCGTCGATACCTGCCTCAACGTCAACATGCACGGCCACCAGACCGACATGTACGACAGGGCGCTCGACGAGTTCTTCGGCGCCAAGCCGCCGCGGCGCACGCCCGGCTTCCCCAACATCTGAAGCGCGCGGGACGGCGGCGGGCCGCACGCGCGCCCGCCGCCGAGGCGCCGGCTTGGAATACCACCTCAACTTCAACTTCGTCTGGAAGTACGCGGACAAGCTCTGGTGGGGCTTGGCGCTGTCGGTCCAGCTCGCCTTCGTCTCCATCCTGGTCGGCTGCGTGATCGGGCTGGCGCTCGCGCTCGCGCATTCCGGGGGCAACCGCTGGACGCGCGGCGCGGTAGCCACCTATGTCGAGTTCATCCGCAACGTCCCGCTGCTGCTGCTCGTCTACCTCGTCTTCTACGGCATCCCGTCGGCGGGCGGCTTCGCCTACGACGCGACGACGAGCTTCGTCGCGACGCTCGCGATCTATTCCGGCGCCTACCTCGTCGAGGTCTTCCGCGCCGGCCTGGATGCCGTGCCCAAGGGGGTGATCGACGCCGGCAAGGCGATCGGCCTCACGCCCTGGCAGCGCTTCGTCGAGCTGCGCCTGCCGATCATGCTGCGCGTCGTCCTGCCCTCGCTGTCGAACGCGTTCATCTCGCTGTTCAAGGACACCTCGCTCGCCTCGGTGATCGCGGTGCCGGAGCTCACCTACGGCGCCAACTGGATCAAGACCAACACATTCCGCCAGGTCGAGGTCTGGCTGGTGGTCTGGCCGATCTACCTCGTGACCGGCTGGGCCATCCTCGCGGCGCTGCGCCAGCTCGAGCGGCGCTTCTCGCTTGGGCGGCGGCGATGATCGACTTCGCGGTCCGCACCCTGCCCTTCCTCTGGGACGGCCTGCTCGTCACGCTGCACGTGTCCGCGGTCGTGCTCGTCGTCTCGCTCGCGCTGGGCGTCGCGGCCGGCGTCGGCTTCGCCTACGGGCCCCTCTGGGTGCGCGCGCCGCTGCGCCTGTGCTCGGACGTGCTGCGCGGCACGCCGCTGCTGGTGCTGATCTTCTGCGTCTACTACCTGCTGCCCTTCGCGGGGCTGAACCTTCAGCCCTTCCCCGCCGCGGTGATCGCGCTCTCCGCCTTCAAGGCCGCGCATGTCGCGGAGATCGCGCGCGGCGCCATCTCCTCGATCGCGCCGGGCCAGGTGGACGCCGGCAAGGCGATCGGCCTCACCTTCGCGCAGCGCCTCGCCTGGGTGATCTTCCCGCAGGCCCTGCGACGCTTCCTGCCGCCCTGGGTCAACTCGGTGACCGACACGGTCAAGGGATCGTCGCTGGTGTCGCTGGTCGGCATCGTCGATCTGATGCTCGCCGCGCAGCAGGTGATCGGCCGCACCTACGAGCCCCTGCCCGTCTACGTGCTCGCGGCGCTGATGTACTTCGCCATCAACTACGCGCTGAGCGTCGCGAGCCGCAGGCTCGAGGCGCGCTTCGCCTACATCCGGGAATGACATGACAGAGCCGCTCGTCCGCATCCGCGGCCTCGGGAAGTCCTTCGGCCCGACGCGCGTCCTCGAGGGCGTCGACCTCGATGTCGGGCGCGGCGAGGCCGTCGTCGTCATCGGGCCCTCGGGCAGCGGCAAGACCACGCTGCTGCGCTGCATCAACGTGCTGGAGACCTACGACGAGGGCTCGATCCAGGTCGACGGCGTCGAGGTCGGCTATGACGGGCCGCCCGGCCCCGGGCGCAAGCCGCGCCGCGAGGGCGAGCTCGCGCGGATCCGCGCCGACATCGGCATGGTCTTCCAGCTCTTCAACCTGTTCCCGCACCTGACCGCGCTCGAGAACGTCATGCTGGGCCTGACGAAGGTGCGCGGCATGCCGAAGGCCGAGGCGCGCGCGCGCGCCGAGCACTGGCTGGCGCGCGTCGGCCTGTCCGACCGCATGTCCAACCTGCCGGGCCAGCTCTCGGGCGGCCAGCAGCAGCGCGTGGGCATCGCGCGCGCCGTGGCCATGGAGCCCAAGGTCCTGCTGCTCGACGAGATCACCTCGGCGCTCGATCCCGAGCTGGTCGGCGAGGTGCTCTCGGCCGTGCAGCAGCTCGCGCGCGACGGCATGACCATGGTCGTCGTGACGCACGAGATGACCTTCGCGCGCGACGTCGGCACGCGCATCGTCTTCATGGACGCCGCGCGCGTCGTCGCCGAGGGCACGCCGCGCGAGATCCTGGTCGAGCCGCGCCACGAGCGCCTGCGCAGCTTCCTCGCGCGCATCGAGATGAAGGGGCATTGAGGGACAAGCCATGAGCGCACGCAGCGACATCCGGGATCGCCTGGGGCTCCGCCCGGTGATCAACGTCTCGGGCACCATGACGCATCTCGGCGCGTCGATCGTCGTGCCGGAGGCGATCCGCGCCGCGAGCGAGGTGATGCCGGAATGGGTGGAGATCAACGACCTCCACCGCAAGGCGAGCGCCGCGATCGCCCGGGCGACGGGCGCCGAGGCCGGCTTCGTCACCGCCTCCGCCGCCGCGGGCATCACGCTCGCGGTCGCGGGCGCCATGACCGGCGCCGACCTCGCCCGGGTCGAGCAGCTGCCCGACGCGACGGGCATGCGCGACGAGGTCGTCATCCAGATGGGCCACATGACCGGCTATGGCGCGGCGATCGAGCAGGGCATCCGCCTCGCCGGCGCCAGGGTCGTGCCCGTGGGCAACGTCACCGACGCGCGCGGCTACCAGCTCGAGCACCGGATCTCGGAGCGCACCGCCGCCGCGCTCTACGTCGTGTCGCACCACACCGTGCAGTACGGCCAGCTGCCGCTCGACGCCTTCGCGCGCATCTGCCATGCGCGCGGCGTGCCCGTGATCGCCGACCTCGCCTCGGAATACGACCTGCGCGGCTTCCTCGCGGCGGGCGCGGACGTCGCGATCTACAGCGCGCACAAGTTCCTCGGCGGGCTGACCGCCGGCATCGTCGCGGGGCGCAAGGACCTCGTGCGCGCGACCTTCCTGCAGAACTCGGGCATCGGGCGCGGGATGAAGATCGGCAAGGAGAGCATCGTGGCGACCATCGCGGCGCTCGAGGCCTGGGAGCGGCGCGACCACGAGGCGGTGCGGCGCACCGAGCGCGGGCACCTCGACCTCTGGATGCGGCGCTTCGCCGGCGTGGCGGGCATCCGCGCGACCATCATCCCCGACCCGACGCACAACCCGCTCGACCGGCTGATGCTCGAGGTCGATCCCGAGGTCGCGCGCATCACCGCCTGGGACCTCGCCGACGCGCTCGCCGCCGGCGCGCCGCCGGTCATCGTGCGCGACCACGAGGTCGAGCAGGGCTTCTTCCAGCTCGATCCCTGCAACCTCCATCCCGGCGAGGCGCCGGTCGTGGCCGATCGCATCCTCGCGGAGCTGGAGGCGGCGCGCCGGCGCAACGCGCCCTCTGGCCGCACGGTGGCGGAGCGCAGGGCCGCGCGCTTCGAGCGGATGCTGCGCTGGCCGGACTGAACCGGGCGGGGGCCGGCCGCGCTCAGCGCGGCGGCGGGCAGGCCTGGCCGCGGCTCTGCTCGAAGGGCGCGTCGCCGCCGCGCACGGTGTCGCGCCAGACGATCTCGCCGCGCTCCGCGTCGACCAGCAGGTCGGCGCCGAGCACGCGGCCCCACCAGACGCGCACGAGCGCGAGCTTCTCGTTGACCCATACCGCGTAGGCAGTGGCGTTGCCGTGGTTGCGCAGCTCGACGACCACCGCCTCGGGCCGCTCGACGTCGATGACCACGCGCGTGTTCCAGGGCGGCGGCGCGCTGAAGTCGGGATCGACCTTGCGCAGCCTGTAGGCGCCATTGGGCGAAGCGAGCCACTGCGCGCCCTCGGCCGGCGCCATGCGCTCGCGCGTCACCATCGCGCGCTCGCCGGGCTGCTCGGACCAAGGCCCGTGGGTGATGCGCGGCTGGGTCCAGCACGCGGGCGGGGTGTGGAATTCCTGCTGCGCCGCGGCGGGCATGGCCAGCAGGACGAGCAGCGTCAGCAATCGCGCGAGCATCGATCCACCTCCTCGCGCCGCCGGGACCCCGCCCGGGGCGCTCTCACATCCTAGCGCGGGAGATCGCCTCCCACACGGCCTGTCGGGTCGCCGGCATGTCGACGCGCCGCACGCCAAGCGGGCGCAGCGCGTCGAGCACCGCGTTGATTACCGCGGGCATGGCGCCGGCGCAGCCCGCCTCGCCGCAGCCCTTCACGCCGAGGATGTTGGTCTTCGCGGGCACGGGATGGCTCGCGAAGCCGATCATCGGCAGGTCGCCGGCGCGCGGCACCGCGTAGTCCATGTAGCTGCCCGCGAGCGGCTGGCCGTTCTCGTCGTAGACCGGGTTCTCGAGCAGCGCCTGGCCGATGCCCTGCGCGACGCCGCCATGGACCTGCCCCTCGACGAGGAGCGGGTTCACGATCGTGCCGAAGTCGTTCACCGAGTCGTAGCGCACCACCTCGACGACGCCGGTCTCCGGGTCGACCTCGACCTCGGCGACGTGGCATCCGTTCGGGAAGGCGGAGGGCACGGCGCCATCGACATGGCGCACGTCGAGGCTGTCGGGCGTGCCCTCGGGCAGCCTCTCGCCCGAGCGCAGCCGCCCGGCGAGCTCGAGCAGCCCGATGCCGCGGTCGGTGCCGACGATGCGGAAGCGGCCATCGACGAACTCGATGTCGGCGACGGCGGCCTCGAGCACCGCGGAGGCGGCGGCGCGACCCTTCTCGATCACCTTCTCCGCGGCATGCGCGATGGCGGAGCCGCTCATCATCATCGAGCGCGAGCCGCCGGTGCCGCCGCCCGCGAGCAGCTCGTCGCTGTCGCCCTGCAGCAGCCGGATGCGGTCGAAGGGGATGCCGAGGCGCGCGGCGAGCACCTGCGCGAACGGCGTGGCGTGGCCCTGCCCGTAGTCGAGCGTGCCGGTGATCATCGTCACGCCGCCATCGGCGTCGAAGCGTATGCCGCCCATCTCCTTGACCGAGGCCGCGGTGACCTCGAGGAACTGCGCCACGCCGCGGCCGCGCAGCCTGCCGCGCGCGCGCGACTCCTCGCGCCGCCGCGCGAAGCCGTGCCAGTCGGACGCGACGACGGCCTTGTCGAGCACGGCGCCGAAGTCGCCGCAGTCGTAGGTCATCTCGTTGGGCGCGACATAGGGGAAGGATTCGGGACGGATGTGGTTGCGCCGGCGCAGCTCGATCGGGTCGATCCCCATCTCCCGCGCCGCGGCGTCGACCAGCCGCTCCATGACGTAGTTGCCCTCGGGCCTGCCGGCGCCGCGATAGGGACCCATCGGCGAGGTATTGGTCACCGCGCAGCGCGCAAGCACCTCGATCGCCGGGGTGCGGTAGACGCCGATCACGTTCTTCTGGATGCCCAGCGCCGGGATCATCGGCGCGTAGTTGCCGGCATAGGCGCCCATGTTGCCGATCGAGGACACGCGCAGCGCGAGGAAGTTGCCGTCCTTGTCGAGGGCGAGCTCGCCCGTCACCTCGTGGTCGCGGCCGGCCTGGTCGGAGAGGAAGCTGGCCTGGCGCTCCTCGGTCCACTTCACCGGCCGGCCCAGCGCGCGCGCGGCATGGAGCAGGCAGATGTATTCCGGGTAGACGCCGGCCTTCATGCCGAAGGAGCCGCCGACATTGCCGGTCAGGACGCGGACCTGCTCGACCGGCACCTTCATCACGTCGGCGAGGCCCGCGCGCATGCCGAACACGCCCTGCGTGCCCATGTGCACGGTCCAGCGCCCGGTCGCGGCGTCGTGCGCGACGACCGCGGCGCGCGGCTCCATCGCGCAGACCACGACGCGGTTGATGTTCATCTCGAGGCGCGTGACATGCGCCGCGGCGGCGAAGGCCGCGGCGACCTTCGCCTCGTCGCCGAAGCGGAAGTCGTATTGCAGGTTGCCCGGCACCTGGTCGTAGATGACCGGCGCGCCCGCCGCGAGCGCGGCGCTGCCCGATGTGACGGCGGGCAGGACGTCGATGTCGAGCTCGATCGCCTCGGCGGCGTCGCGCGCCTGCACCCGGGTCTCCGCGACCACGATCGCCACCGGGTCGCCGACATAGCGCACCTTGTCGCGGGCCAGCGCCGGGCGCGGCGTCTCGCGCATCGGCGTGCCGTCGCGGTTCTTGCCCATCGGCGCGGAACGGATCTCGCCATAGCCCATCGCGTCGAGGTCGCTGGCGGTCCACACCGCGACCACGCCGGGCATGGCGCGCGCGGCCTCGGTGCCGATCGAGCGGATGACGCCATGGGCATGGGGGCTGCGCAGGATCCAGGCATGGGCCTGGCCCGGCAGGTCGAGGTCGTCGGTGTAGGAGCCGCGCCCGGCGAGCAGCCTGGGATCCTCGCTGCGCCGGACCGGCTGGCCCACGGCGAAGCGGGCGAACTCGAGGGAGGTGGCTGCGTCGACTGGCGCCATGGGAAGGACCTCTGCTTGCACGCGCGGATGTCCCGCGGGAAAGGGGCGGATGTTGCCGCCGGGCGGCGCGCGGCTCAACCTCTCGCGACGCATGGCGGCGCGCAGGAAATCGACCGATAATGCCGCTTGTCAACGAGGGGAAACGCCACATGACCGCTGCCAGCCAGACGCTCGCGATCCGCGCCATCCGCTCCGTGCCGCTTTTCGGCGAGAGCCCCAAGGGGGGCTGGTCGGCCGAGATCAAGCCCGAGGACACGATCCATGCCCTGATCGCGGTCCATACCGATGGCGGCCCGATCGGCTATGGCAGCGTGTTCACCGACGCGCGGCTGGTCGCGGCCGCGCTCAAGGTGCTCGAGCCGCTCTTCCTCGGCGAGAACGCGCTCGAGCCGGCGCGCGTGTCCGAGAAGCTGCACCAGAACAGCTTCTGGATGGGCCGGGGCGGCTCGCTCACCCATGCGATCAGCGGCATCGACATCGCACTCTGGGACATCCTCGGCAAGGTCACGGGGATGAGCGTCGGCCGGCTGGTCGGGGGGCGCCACCGCGAGCGCGTGCAGCCCTATTGCTCGCTCCTGATGGAGGAGCCCGGGCGCATGCACGACGTGATCGCGGAGTACCGCGCGCGCGGCTTCACCGCCTTCAAGATCGGCTGGGGGCCCTTCGGCCGCGCGATGGACGCGCGCCTCGACGAGGCGATCGTCGCCGCGGCGCGGCGCGCGGCCGGCGACAGGGCGCGGCTCTTCGTCGACGCCGGCGCGAGCGACGCCTACTGGCCGCATGGCCTCAAATGGGCGCTGCGCACCGCCGAGATGCTCAAGGACCACGACGTGGGCTGGTTCGAGGAGGCGCTGAAGCCCGACGCGATCGACGACTTCGTCGAGCTGCGCCGCCAGAGCCCGGTGCCGATCGCCGGCGGCGAGGTCCTCACCCGGCGCCAGGCCTTCCTGCCCTGGCTGGCGCGCGGCGCCTTCGACATCGTGCAGCCCGACGTGACCAAGGTCGGCGGCCTCTCCGAGCAGAGGCGCATCGCCTGGATGGCCGAGGAGTTCGGCGTGAAGTACGTGGGCCATGGCTGGAACACCGCGCTCGGCGTCGCGGCCGACCTGCAGCTCGCCACCGCGCTGCCGAACGTCGACCTCGTCGAGTTCATCGGCGGCAGCCCCTATGTCGACGGCATCACGGCCGAGCCCTTCCGCCTCGACGCCGAGGGCTGGCTGCAGATCCCCGACCGGCCCGGCCTTGGCGTCGACATCGACCGCGAGAAGCTCGCCCGCTACACGGACGATCCCGCGCCGCTCTTCGGCTGAGACGCGCGCGCTTGGCCGACACGCTCGTCCTCACCGAGGCGCTTCCCGAGGCGGGCATGCGCGTGCTGGCGGCGCGCGCCGGGCTGCGCGTCGTCGTCCTGCCCGCGCCGACCGAGGCGGCGCTCCTTGCGGCGATCCCGGACGCCGACGGCGTCGTCGTCGCCATGGAGCGGCCGTCGCTCGCCGCCGCGCATGTCGCGGCGGCGCCGCGGCTGCGCATCGCCTGCCGCATGGGCGCGGGCTACGACCATCTCGACGTCGCCGCGCTGACCGCGCGCGGCATCCCGCTCGCGACCACCGGTGGCACCAACGCGCCGACCGTGGCCGAGCAGGCGCTCTACCTGATGCTGGCGCTGGCCAAGCGCGGCCCGCTGCTGGACCGCGCCGTGAAGTCAGGGCGCTGGCCGCGCGCGTTCGGCGGCGTCGAGCTGCTCGGCAAGACCTGCGTCGTCGTCGGCTACGGCTATATCGGGCGCGAGGTCGCGCGGCGCGCCGCGGCCTTCGGCATGCGCATCGTCGTGGTCGATCCGTTCGTCGCGCCCGATCCCGGGCTCGGCTTCGAGCGCGAGGACGAGCTCGACCGCGCGCTGGCCCGCGCGGACTTCGTCGTCCTCGCCTGCGCCCTCGTCGAGGCGACGCGAGGCCTGCTCGGCGCGCGCAGCCTGGCCGCGACCAAGCGCGGGGCCTTCGTCGTGAACGTGGCGCGCGGCGGCGTCGTCGACGAGGCGGCGCTCGCCGCCGCGCTGGAGAGCGGCGCGATCGCGGGCGCGGGCCTCGACGTGATGCAGAGCGAGCCGCCCTCGCCAGCCAACCCGCTGCTCGCGCGCGACGACGTCGTGCTGACGCCGCATGTCGCGGCCTACATCGCGGAGACCTATGCCCGCGTCGCCGAGGTCTGCGCGCGCAACGCCCTCGACGGGCTCGACGGCAGGCCCGACCCGGCCTTCGTCGTCAATCCCTCGGTGCTGCGCCGCTAGCGCGCGGCCGTCACGCCGGCGCCGCGTCGGCGCCGTCGCGCGCGGGCAGGAAGCAGACCAGCGCCGCGGTGATCGTCGCGATGCCGGCCATGGCCACGAGCATCGTGGCGAAGCCGGCGGACTTGACCGCGGGCCCCAGCAGCCAGATCGCGAGCGAGGCGCCGGTGAAGGAGACCGCGAGGCGCATGCCCGTGACGCGCGAGCGCATCCGGTCGTCGACGTAGCGCAGGATGATCGCGTCGGTGAACGGGATCGCGCCGAAGACGAAGGCCATGTAGGCGATGGCGATCGCCAGCAGCGCCCAGCCCTGCGCCTGCGAGGCGAGGAGGAAGAGCGGCACCTGCATCGCCACGATCGGCAGGTAGATGCGCCTGAGCGGGAAGCGGTCGATGAGCAGCCCGACCGCGAGCTGCGCGAAGGACGCCGTGGCGAAGACCAGCGCGAGCAGCGCGCCGAGCATGGCCGGGTCCTCGACCGTGCCGCGGAAGCGCTCGGCGAGGAGCTGGCCGGTGCCGTTGGTGGTGAAGTTGAAGACGAGGCTGCCCGACACCGCGGTGAGCGTCATCACCGCGAAGACGCGCGCCAGAGTCGCGCGCGGCAGGTCGAGCAGCTTCGGCTTGCGCCGCGCCGGCGCCATGTCCTCGCGCGGCACGACCAGGGCGAAGAGGACGCCGCAGCCGATCGCGACCAGCGACGGCACGGCGAAGGCCGCGCGCCAGCCCACGTGCTTGACGAGGAAGCCGGTGAGGATCGCGGCCACCGCGATGCCGAGGTTCCCCGCGAGGCCGTTGACGCCGATGGTGAAGCCCGGGTTGGCGGCCTTCTGCACGAGCATCGGGATGCCGACGGGGTGGTAGATGGCGGCGAAGCAGCCCATCAGCGTGAGCGCCGCGGCGAGCTGCCAGCGGTCCTGGCACAGCGCCACGAGCATCCCCGAGGCGCCGATGCCGAGGAAGAACACGATCATCATCGCGCGCCGCCCCCACTGGTCGCCGAGCTTGCCGGCAGGCACGGAGCCGAGGCCGAACATCACGAAGGCGCCCATCGTGAAGGGCATGAGGTCGTTCCACCCCATGCCCCATTCCGCGGCGATGGCGCCGACGGCAGTGGCGAAGACCAGCAGGAACAGGTGGTCGAGCGCGTGGCCGACATTGAGCAGCAGCGCGAGCGGCGACGTGTTCTTCATGACGCGATCCCCATGCCGGTGGCGGCCCCGCCCGCCGGCGCGCATCATAGACGCCGCGGGGGCTTCCATGCGAATGGCCTCGCGCGTGGCGGCGGCATCCGGGGAGCGGCGCGATGGTCGGGACTGGCGGCGACGAGGACGAACTGACGCTCGCGGAGGAGCTCTTCCTCGAGTTCGCGCAGTCGGAGGGCCTGCCCGCCGAGGCGATGGCCGAGGCGATCGAGTGCTGGGAGGAGTGCCGCGGCTTCTTCCTCGAGACGCTGCGCGGCTACGCCGCCGGCGACATCGATCCCGCGGAGGATGGCGACGCGCCGCTGCTGCTGCTGCATCTCTGCGCCCAGGCCGGCGAGGCGGGCGCCTGGCGGCCGCTGCTGGAATTCCTCGCGCGGCCGGCGGAGGAGCTCGAGCATGCGCTCGGCGACACGCTGACCGACACGCTGCCGCGCGTGCTGGTCTCGCTCTTCGACGACGACCTCGAGCCGCTCGCGGCGCTGGTCGTGGATCCCGCGGCGGACGGGCATGTGCGCTGGTCGGCGCTCGATGCCGCGCTCGGCCTGCATGCGCGCGGGCGCATCGACGCCGCAAGCCTCGCCGCCATGCTCGAGGCGGTGGCGGAGGCCGGGCTGGAGCCCGACGACGCGGGCTGGATCGGCTGGATCCAGGCCTGTGGCGCGCTCGCCGCGGCGCCGGGCGGCGATCCCGCGCTCGCCGAGCGCGCGCGGGACATGTTCGCCTCGGGCAAGGCCGCCCCGTATTTCGACGAAGGGCAGGACATCGAGGACGACCTGCGCCGCTGGGCGGAGGATCCGGAGCGGCTGCTGCACGAGACGCGCCCCATCGAGGACGCGGTGGCGGAGCTCTCCGCCTGGCATGGCTTCACCGAGGCGGGCATCGCCGAGCGCCGCAAGGCCGCGCGGCTCGGCGGCTCGGTCGGCCGCGACACGGTCGTCGATCCCTATCGCGGCATCGGCCGCAACGACCCCTGCCCCTGCGGCAGCGGCCGCAAGTTCAAGAAATGCCACGGGGCGTGAGGCGGCAGGGATCCCGCCGCGTTCACGCGCAGCCGCCCCGGGCGGGCTTCGATGCCACTTCCACGGCACCGAGCCCCAGCACCCGCGATGCCGCCTGCCAGTCCCGGGTCGGGGCCGGCTCGCATGTCCATTGGACGCCTAGGGGCAATGCCACTTCTGCTGGCAGTTCCATGCCTTGCGTTTTTTGTTCCTAAACATGACCGGGAGTGACAAGACTGTTTCGCGGTACGAACGAGGCTAGGACGATGTTGCAACGATGGATGGGGAGGATCGAGCAATGACCCGGGTCGTGAAACTAGGTGCCTGCCTTCTGGCCGGCGCGACAATGTGGCTGGGCGCGAGCGCGGCGCAGGCACAGACGCAGGGCGGAACGCTGGTGATCGCCTGGCCGGCGATCCAGGAACCGGCATCGCTGGACGGCCATATCGATCCGTACCAGTCGACCTGGATGTTCAATTCGCTGGTCGCCGACCCGCTGGTCATCCTGGCGCCGGATGGCAGCTACCAACCGGCGCTTGCCACGTCGTGGAGTTCGACGCCCGATGGGCGCGAATGGATTTTCAAGCTGCGCAGCGGCGTCAAGTTCCAGGACGGAACGACCTTCGACGCCGCGGCGGTAAAGTACAATTTCGACCGCGTGATGGATCCGAAGACCGCGTCGGCTCAGATGAAGAGCGATGTCGGCCCGATCAAGTCCGTGGAGGTGGTCGATCCGCTGACCATAAGGCTGGTCTACGACACCCCTTGGGTGACGCTGCTCGACGGCGTGCGCCGCATGCCGATCTGGTCTCCCACCGCGGCCGAGAAGCACGGGCTCGCGAATTTCGGCCGCAACCTCGTGGGCGCCGGGCCGTTCCTGTTCGCCGAATGGGTGCAGAACGACCGCATCGTCTTCAAGCGCTGGGCCGACTACGGCGGCTGGAACTCGCTGCAGGCCCATCGAGGCCCCGCCTGGCTCGACCAGGTCACGATCCGCTTCATCGGCGAGGCCGCGGTGCTGGGCAGCGTCGTGAAGACCGGCAACGCGCAGGTCACGTTCGGCCTGCCGGCGCGCTTCGTCGAGGAATACAAGGGCAAGCCCAATTTCCAGTTCATCGCGAAGGACCAGTCGGGCACCGGCCTGCAGCACGTGATGAACGTCCGCACGCCGCCGCTGTCGGACATCCGCGTGCGCCGCGCGATCCTGCACGCGGCGGACATGAAGGCCGCGAACGACCTCCTCTACGACGGCGTCTACGCGCCGTCGGAAGGGCCGCTTAACAACAACCACCCCTGCTTCTGGGAAGGCAACGGCAAGGTCTATCCCAACGACCTGAACAAGGCCCGCGCCCTGCTCGACGAAGCTGGCTGGAAGGCACCGCCGAGCGGCCAGATCCGGATCGCCAGAGGCGTTGCCGGCGTCGCCGACGGTACGCCGCTCAAGGTTCGCTACGCGACGCTCCACCATAAGGAACTCGGCGAGGCGCTGCAGGCGCAGCTGCGCCGCGTGGGCATCGACCTCGTGGTCGAGCAGGTGCCCGGCCCAGTCCAGCTGGACCGCGTCCGTCGGCGCGATTTCGACCTCATGTTCGAGCGCCAGCGCTCGCCCGATCCGCTGATCCTCGACCAGATCTGGAACTCGAAGTGGGACCAGCCCGGTGGCTGGGCCTGGACCGGGTTCAAGGACGACAAGCTCGACGCCACGGTCGACAAGCTGCGCTCGATACCCGACACCAAGGCACGCTGCGAGGTCGCCAAGGAAGCGCAGAAGATCATCATGGAGAACGCGCTCATGCTGCCGACGCTGAGCGACCCGGTGTTCTTCGCGATGACGCCCAAGGTCAAGGGGCTCCAGGTCGGCGCGGAAGGGAACTGGTTCTTCCTGAACAACGCCTGGCTTGAGCGCTGATCCGACCAGCCAGCCAGGCATAGCCGGAAGCTCCGGCGACGCCGGCGCGGAAACCCCGCGCCGGCGTCGTCCGCCGCCATGACCCGATACATCCTCGGCAGGATCCTGCAGCTCGTCCCGGTGCTGTGGCTGATCTCCACGATCATCTTCGTGGTGATGCACATGCTTCCCGGCGACCCGGCGGAGCTGATGCTGGCCGGCGCCGAGGGCGGCGCGATCACGCCCGAGCGGCTCGCCGAATTGAAACGCGAGATGGGGCTCGACGACCCCCTGATCGTCCAATACCTGCGGTTCCTCGCGAATGCGGCGACCGGCGACCTCGGCAGCTCGGTGCGCTTCCGGCTTCCCGTCGCAGAACTCATCGCCGACCGGTTCGGTTCGACCTTCGCGCTGAGCCTGTGCGGCCTCGCGATTTCCGTCGCGGTCGGGGTGCCCCTGGGGATGGTCGCCGCGATGCGCCAGAACTCGGCCGCGGACGCCTTCACGATGGCGCTGTCCTATGTCGGCGCGTCCATGCCGGTCTATTGGCTGGGCCTGCTGCTGATCCTTTTCTTCTCCTTCAACCTGGGCTGGTTCCCGCCCGCTGGCGCCGACGACTGGCGCTCTCTTGTGCTGCCGTCCACCACGATCGGCCTGGTCGCTGCGGGGCTGATCGCGCGACTCGTGCGATCGAGCATGATCGAGGTCCTGCGCGAGGACTACATCCGCACCGGCCATGCCAAGGGGCTGGCCGCGGCCACGGTGCTGTGGCGCCATGGCCTCAAGAACGCGATGATTCCTGTCATCACCATGATCGGCCTGCAGTTCGGCGGCATGCTGGCCGGCGCCGTCGTCACCGAGACGGTATTCAGCCGGCCGGGCGTGGGGCGCCTGGTGGTCAACGCGATCCTCGCCAAGGATTATCCGCTGGTCCAAGGCTGCGTGATCTTCCTCGCCTTCGTCTACCTGGCGGTCAATCTCGTGGTCGATATCGCCTATGCATGGCTCGACCCGCGGATCCGCTACGGACGCTGAGAGCATGGCGACGCTCCGCACCGAGGGATCCGAGATCGAAGCCGAGCCGGTGCGCCGCGCGCCATCGGTCCTGCGCCGCTTTCTGCGAAGCCGCAGCGCCGTCGCCGGCGCGCTCCTCCTGGGCGCCTGGGTCTTCGTCGCGATCGCCGCGCCATTGCTCGCGCCCTACGACCCGACCGAGACCGTGGCGCTCGCGCGACGCCCGCCGACGGCGGCGCACTGGTTCGGCACGGACCTGCTTGGCCGCGACCTGTTCAGCCGTGTCCTCTTCGGATCGCGCATCTCGCTTCAACTGGGCCTGATCAGCGTGGCGCTCGGCGCCCTGCCGGGGATCACCCTGGGCCTGGTCGCCGGCTACTACGCTGGCCTGATCGACACGCTGGTCTCTCGCTTCGTCGACGCGCTGCTGGCCTTTCCCAGCATCCTGCTGGCCCTTGTCGTCATAGCCGCGCTCGGTCCGAGCATCCAGAACGTGATGATCGCCGTGGGCGTGGCCAGCGTCCCGCAATACGCACGGCTGGTGCGCGGCAGCGTGCTGGCCATCAAGCAATTGCCATACGTGGAGGCCGCGCGCGTGATCGGCGCGCCGTCGCTGCGGGTGATGTGGCGCCACGTGCTCGCCAATGCCTATGCGCCGGTGCTCGTCCTGTCGACGCTGCAGATCGGGAACGCGATCCTGGTCGGCTCCGGGCTCAGCTTCCTGGGCCTCGGCGCACAGCCGCCGATCCCGGAATGGGGGCTTATGTCGGCCGAAGGGCGCGAGGTGCTGCAGCGCGCCTGGTGGATCTCGACATTCCCGGGCCTCGCGATCCTGAGCGTGGTCGTGGCCAGCAACCTGCTCGGCGACGGGATGCGCTCGGCCTTCGATCCGAAGATGAGGACGTGAGCATGGGCGCGAGCGAGACCTTCGCGGGCATCCAGATCAGCCCGATCAGCTTCATCGACGAGGGCGTCGATGCCGTGCTCGACACGCTGCAGCGGCGCATCGGCATCAACGTCCTCATGGTCGGCACCATCTCCTGGCTTGGCCTGAAGGTCGGTCGTCGCATCTCCCACGCGCTGGAAGGATTCCCGGACCACGGCGTCGCCGCCCCGTACGCGATGAAGGGCGGCGCCTATATCCGGGTGCGCGACGCCTATTACGCGCGCACCACCATACGCGGCTTCCGATCGCCCGATCCCGAGCTTGGCGATCGCGACATCCTGGACATGGTGATACCCGCCGCCCGCGCGCGAGGCATGCGGATCATGCCGGAATTCATGGAGCCGCTGTTCAAGTATGCAGGCCATGGCGCGACCGCCGATGTAGAGGTCGAGGGCCTGAAGGCCTGCATGGAGGTCGACCTCGACGGCCAGCGTACCGAGGAACCCTGCACGACCAATCCCGACTACCGCGCCTGGTGGCATGGGCTGGTCGCGGAACACGCCAACGAATACGACATCGACGGGGTCATGTGGTGCAACGAACGCAACTCGCCGCTCGACCGCATGATGCAGGGCCAGAAGCCCGGCTGCTTCTGCATCCATTGCGTAGACCAGGCGCGCGCGCGCGGCATCGACGTGGCGGCGGTGCGTGCGGCCTTCGCCGAGGCGTGGCGCTTCTTCGTCGCCGCGCGGGCCGGAAGCAGGTTCGTCGACGGCAGCTTCGTGGAGTTCCTGCGTGTCCTGCTGCGCCACCCCGAGATCCTGATCTGGGAGCGGTTCTGGCTGGAGCGCAGCAAGGATCTCGACCGCGAGCTCCACGCCATCGTGAAGGCCGCCCCGGGCGACCTGTCCTTCGGGCTCAACGTCTGGAACCGCAACCACTTCAATCCCGTGCGCAAGGCGCAATGGTCCTGGGCCGAGCAGGTCCACTATTGCGACTGGGTCAAGCCGATCACCTACCAGCACCAGGCCGGCGGGATCTTCGCCAACGAGATGCAGTTCTTCGCGCGCAGCATCCTGAGCGACATCGCGGCGACGGAGTTCGTGCCCGCGATCGCCCGGATCCTGGGCCTGGACGAGGCGCCGATCGACCGCGTCGTGCAGGCGGGCATGGACCCGGACACCTATGTGCACGGCCAGTGCGCCGACGCGGTACGCGGGGTCGCGGGCAAGGTCCCCGTCTACATGGGCATTGGCGTCGATGCGCCACGCACCCGCGCCGACCAGGCGGCCTGCACGCCCGACATCGTGCGCCGCAGCGTGCTTGCGACCTACCGCGCCGGCGGGCAGGGCGTGGTCTTTTCGCCCAACTACGCAGGAATGAACCTGTCGACGCTGGATGGCGGCGCCAGGGCGCTCGAGGAACTTGGATTCAAGCCGACCGGGGGATGAAGATGGATGCGACGCAACCGATGCTGATGCGCGCGCTGGCCGCGCGGATCAAGGACGAGGACGTCTCATATCGCACGCGACTGCTGGAACGCGCCGCGAAGCTCGACGATGTCATCGCGATGGGGCGTGGCGATCCCGATTTCCACACGCCGCGCCACATCACGGCGGCCGCCAAGAAGGCGATCGACGAGAACCAGCATCACTACACGCTGCCTGCGGGGCTGCCGCAGCTGCGCAGCGCCATCGCCAGCCACCTGAGCAGCGATTTCGGGCTGGATTACGGGGCCGAGGAGATCATCGTCACGGCCGGCACGCAGGAAGCCGTGATGCTGTGCATGCTCGCCCTGGTCAATCCGGGCGACGAGGTGCTGATGCCGCGCCCGCGCTTCACCACCTACGACACGGCGGTCGAGATGTGCGGCGGCGTGCCCGTCTCCGTCCCGACCTGGGAGCGCGACGATTTCGCGCTGATGCCCGAGGAAATCGAGAAGCGGATCACGCCGCGCACGCGCGCCCTGGTGCTCGTGACGCCCAACAACCCGACCGGCGCGGTGACGCCGCCCGACCGGATCCGCGAGATCGCCGAGATCGCCCGGCGCCGGAACATCGTCGTGCTGAGCGACGAGATCTACGCCAAGCTGATCTTCGAGGGCAGCGAGCACCTGTCGATCGCCACGCTGCCGGGCATGAAGGAGCGAACGATCACGCTAAACGGCTTCTCCAAGACCTACGCGATGACCGGCTGGCGCATCGGCTACATCGCGGCCCCGGCGCCCTTCATCCGCAAGCTGATCGAGCCGCGCCATACGCTGTCGATCAACGCGAGCACGCCCTCGCAATGGGCGGCGCTGGCGGCGCTCACGGGTCCACAGGAGCCGATCCAGGAGATGCTGCGGGCCTATGCCGAGCGGCGGGCCTTCATGCTCCCGGCGCTGCGCCGCCTGGGCTTCACCTGCGGCAATCCCGCCGGCGCCTTCTACGTCTACACGAATGTCGAGGCGAGCGGGCTGTCGGCGCCGCGCTTCTGCGAGCGTCTGCTGGACGAGGCGCGGGTGCTGGTCTTCCCGGGCACCCTCTTCGGCGACACCGACGATCGCTACATCCGCCTCAGCCTGCTGCAACCGATCGAGCGCATGCGCGAGGCCATCGCGCGGATCGAGGACGCGCGCGACCGGATCTTCGCGCGCGCGACGACCTGAATGGCGTTCCGGATCCTCCTCGTCGGGCTCGGCAATCGCGGCAAGCAATGGGCCGGGATCGTCGAATCCCATCCGGACGTCGTGCTGGCGGCGGCCGTGGATCCGTCGCCCGCCGCGCGCGCGCTCTTCGCGGAGCGCTTTCCCGGCGTGGCGATGCTGGAGGACCTGGACCACGCCCTCGCGGAAGTCGCCTGCGACGCGGTGCTGCTGGTGACGCCGCCCGATGGCCACCTGGCCCAGGCCCGGTCGGTCTTCGCGGCCGGCAAGCCGTTGCTTTGCGAAAAGCCGGTCGCGACCGGGCTGGCGCAAGCCCTGCGCATCATCGAGTTGTCGGAGCAGGCGCGACTGCCGCTCTCGATCGGGCTCAATTTCCGCTACCTGCCGGTGAGCATGGCGCTGCGCGACCTCGTGGCGCGCAAGGCCTATGGCGAGCCTGGCTTCGGCAATTTCGTCTACCAGCGCAACCGCGACGGGATGCGGCCCGGGTTGAACAAGTATCCGCTGGCGATGCGACACCCGATGATGCTCGAGCAGAGCATCCACCATCTCGACCTCATCCGCTTCTGCTACGGCCGCGAGGCCACCCATGTCGCCTGCCGGACCTGGAACCCCGGGTGGAGCATGTACGCGCATGACGCGAACGTGAGCTGCCTGCTGACGCTCGAGGGCGGCATGGAGGTCGTCTACCTAGGCACGTGGACCGGTGGCTGGAACGAGCTGCGCTTCGAATGGCGCACCGATTGCGCCGGCGGCGCGATCGTCCAGCGCGAGCTATTCTCCGACCTGGCCGCGGCCCGGACGGGCGAAACGGCGCTGGCGCCGATCGCGCTGCCCGAGGCGCGGGCCTTCATCGACGATTCCGCCGCCCTCCTCTCCGCATTCGTCGCCGCCGTGCGCGGCGGCGAAGCCCCCCCCTGCGGCGGGCGCGACCACCTGCGATCGCTCGCGCTGTGCTTCGCGGCGATCGAGAGCGCCGAGACGGGCCAGCGCGTCGATGTCCGCGCCTTCGAGGCGCGACACGGGCTCGCGGCATGACGGCGCTGCTCGAGGTCGAGGACCTGCGCGTCCATTTCGGCGACGGCGACGGCCTCGTGCGCGCCGTCGACGGCGTGAGCCTTCGCGTCGCGCCGGGCGAGACGCTGGGCGTCGTGGGCGAATCAGGCTCGGGCAAGTCGGTAACGGCGCTTTCGCTGCTGCGCCTCGTGCCCACGCCGCCGGGCCGCATCGCCGGCGGGCGGATCGTCTTCGCTGGCACGGATCTCCTGTCCCTGCCCATCGACCGGATGCGCGCCATCCGGGGCCGCGAGATCGCGATGATCTTCCAGGACCCGATGACGTCGCTCAATCCGGTGCTGACGGTCGGCCGCCAGATCTCGGAGGTGCTGGAACTGCACCTAGGCCTCGACCGCGCCGCCGCCCTGCGCCGCACGATCGAGTTGTTCGAGATGGTGGGCATCCCCGCCGCGTCGACGCGCGTGGGCGACTATCCGCATCATTTCTCGGGTGGCATGCGCCAGCGCGTCATGATCGCCATGGCCATCGCCTGCCGCCCGAAGCTGCTGATCGCGGACGAGCCGACCACGGCGCTGGACGTGACCATCCAGGCCCAGATCCTCGACCTGGTCCGGTCCCTGCAGCGCGAGCTGGGCATGGCGCTGATCGTCATCACCCACGACCTGGGCGTGGTCGCGGGCATGGCCGATCGCGTGGCGGTGATGTATGCCGGCCGCGTCGTCGAGGAGGGCACGAGCGAGCGCATCTTCGGCGATCCGCGCATGCCCTACACGATCGGGCTGCTTCAATCCGTCCCGCGCGCCGATGCGCGAGGCCAGCGCCGGCTGACGCCGATCGCCGGCGCCCCGCCCGAGCCGCATGGCGAGACCAGGTCATGCCGTTTCGCGCCGCGCTGCACGCATGCCGAGCCAGCGTGCCGGCAGGCCGTCCCGCCGCTGCGCGACGTCGCGGCCGGCCATCGCGCGGCGTGCCTGCACGACATCCAGGCACCATGGGCGAGGTCGCCATGAGCACGCCCCCGGTCCTCGAGGTCGCCGACCTGCGCGTCCATTTCCCGGTCCGGCGCGGCCTGGTCTTCGAGCGCATCGCCGGGACCGTGCGCGCGGTCGACGGCGTCAGCTTCGCGATCGGGCGTGGCGAGACGCTGGGCCTCGTCGGCGAAAGCGGCTGCGGCAAGACCACCGTTGGCCGCGCGATCGTGGGCCTGACGCAGCCGACCTCCGGCGAGATCAGGATCAACGGAGCCGCGGACGGACCGCGCGGACGGCTGGTGCAGTTCGTGTTCCAGGATCCCTATGCCA
>JBEGVV010000179.1:0-10121 GCA_041178225.1 Pseudomonadota bacterium
TCCGCGAGGCCGAGGCCGCGCAGCGCGCGCGCCGCCTGCGCGACCACGGCATGAACCCCGCCAAGCGCTACTGGCACGACGAGGTTGGCTACAACTACCGCCTCACCAACCTGCAGGCGGCGATCGGCTGCGCGCAACTCGAGCAGGCGCCGAAATTCCTTTCGCGCAAGCAGGAGATCGCCGCGCGCTACCGCGCCGGCCTCGCGCGCGCCACGGGCATCGAGATGGCCGCGGAGATCCCCGGCCATCGCAACAGCTACTGGATGGTCTCGGTCATCGTCGACGCGGAGGCCACCGGCCTCGAGCGCGACGAGATCATGCGCCGGCTGGGCGAGGCGGGCATCGACACGCGCCCGCTCTTCTACCCGCTGCACGAGATGGCGCCCTACCGGCCGCATGCCGGGAACCGCGACTTCCCGGCGACGACCGCGCTGTCGCGCCAGGGCTTCAGCCTGCCCTCCGGCGTCGGCCTGACCGACCCGGAGATCGACCATGTCTGCGCGACGCTGGTGCGGATGATCGAGGCGCGCGGCGCCGCGCGCGCGGCCTCTCGCTGAGGCGACGCGGCCCGGCGCGTCAGCGCCGGGCGTTCATCACCGCGAGGCCCTGGGCGAGGTCCGCCTTCAGGTCCTCGACATCCTCCAGCCCGACATGCAGGCGCATCGCCTGCCCGCCGAGGTCGCCGCTGGTCGCGGTGCGCGTGAGGAACCCGGTGCTGGGAAGCGCGAGGCTCTCGTACCCGCCCCAGGACGCGCCCTTGCCGAAGAGCTGCAGCGCCTCGGCCATGGCAAAGACCTGCTCGCGGCTGATGTCCGGCCGGAAGACGATCCCGAACAGGCTGCACGCACCGGTGAAGTCGCGCTTCCAGATCTCGTGGCCGCGCGCGCCGGGCAGCGCGGGATAGAGCACCTCGCGGATCTCCGGCCGGCCGCGCAGCCAGTCCGCGACCGCGATCGCCGAGCGCATCTGGTGCTCCATGCGCACGCCCATCGTGCGCACGCCGCGCAGGGCGAGCCAGCAATCGTCGGGGCTGGCGTACTGCCCGAGCACGAGCGAGGTGCCGCGCACGCGCTCCCAGTCCGCCTCGCTCGCCACGGTGATGCTGCCCAGCAGCACGTCGGAATGCCCGACGACGTATTTCGTCAGCGCCTGGATCGACACGTGCACGCCGTGGCGGAAGGGCTGGAAATGATGGATGCCCCAGGTGTTGTCGAGCATGACCGTGGCGCCGCGCCGGCGGCCCACGGCGGCGAGCGCGGGCACGTCCTGCATCTCGAAGCTGTGGCTGCCCGGGCTCTCGAGGTAGAGCACCGTCGTCTCGGCGCGGAACAGCGCCTCGATGCCGGCCGCGTCGATGCAGGGATCGTAGTAGCTCGTCGCCACGCCCATCTTCGACAGGAACGAGTCGCAGAAGCTGCGCGCCGGGCCGTAGACGCTGTCGGGCATCAGCACGTGGTCGCCGGACTTCACGTAGGCGAGCAGCGGCACGGTGACCGCGGCAAGGCCGGTGGACACGACCTGGCAGCGCGTGCCGCCCTCGATCTCCGCGATGACGTTCTCGAGCGCCCAGTGCGTCGGGTTCCCGCCGGTGCCGTAATGGGGCTTCTGCTCGAGGCGCTCGGACCCGCCCTTCATGCGCTCGGCCATGTTCGGGTAGAGCATCGTCGAGCCGCGATGCACGGCCGGGTTCACGAAGCCGCGGATGTTGGTCCCGGCCCGTCCCGCATGGGACAGGCGCGTCATGTAGCGATGGGTCTCGTCCTCGGACATGTCTCTCGCGGCTCCGTGTGTCGGGGCGCCGACGCTGCCGGTAGCCGCGCGCGGATGCAAGCGCGCAGAGCGCGGCGGCGATGCGATATGCTCGCGCCTCCAGACAGGAGGACAGGATGGAAATACGCATGGATGGCCGCGTGGCCGTGATCACCGGCGCGAGCACGGGCCTCGGGCTTGCCATGGCGCGCGAGTTCGCCGCCTCCGGCGCCTCGGTGGCGATGGTCGCGCGCCGGCCTGACGTGCTCGAGGCCGCGGCCACGGAGGTGCGCGGCCTGGCCGCGCAGGGCGCGCGCGTCGAGGGGATCGCCTGCGACGTCGCGCAGGCCGGGTCGATCGCCGCCGCGTGGGAGGGCATCGTCGCGGCCTTCGGCCGGGTCGACATCCTCGTCAACAACGCGGGCGTCAGCGCCGCGAAGCCCTTCGACCAGGTCACCGACGCCGACTGGCAGGCCGATCTCGACCTCAAGCTCTTCGCCGCGATCCGCCTGTCGCGCCTCGCCCTGCCGGGCATGCGCGAGCGGCGCTGGGGGCGCATCGTCAACGTGCTCAACACCGCGGCGAAGGCGCCGGCGCCGAACACCACGCCGACCTGCGTCAGCCGCGCCGCGGGCCTCGCGCTCACCAAGGTGCTGTCGCTCGAGAACGCGTCGCATGGCGTCCTGGTGAACGCGATGCTGGTCGGGTTGATCGAGAGCGACCAGTGGCGCCGCCGGCACGCGGCGGGCGCGGGCGGC
Source organism: Pseudomonadota bacterium (assembly GCA_041178225.1). Lineage (GTDB taxonomy): Bacteria > Pseudomonadota > Alphaproteobacteria > CACIAM-22H2 > CACIAM-22H2 > CAIOSQ01. The sequence goes on from JBEGVV010000179.1 coordinate 2,508, forward strand.
GGGGCGAGCTACGCGGAGTTCCTCGCCGGCATGGCGAAGGGCCGCGTGCCGCTGGGCCGCGTCGGCGAGGCGGCGGAGTTCGCGCGCATGGCCTGCTTCCTGTGCTCGGATGCCGGCTCCTTCGTCACCGGCACGGCGATCAACGTCGATGGCGGCATGTGCCCGGTGACGTGAGAGCCCGATGACCTGGGAACCCGGGCCGCGGCGCGGCCTACAGGAGCCTGGCCAGCGCCGCGGTCAGCACGACGGCGCCGGACATCATCGCCCCGAGCTTGATCGTCATGCGCAGCTCGAGTTCCGCCATGTCGCGGCGCAGCCCCGCGATCTCGTTGGAGACCTCGTGGCGATGGGCGGCGAATTCGGCCCGGAACTCGGTGCGGATCGCCGCGCACTCGGCCCGGAACTCGGCGCGGATCGCGGCGAACTCGGCCCTCGTCTCCTGGCGCAGGGCCTCGATCTCGGCCTTGACCCCCTGGTTCTGGATGGCGAGGTCTTCCCGCGTCGCCAGCTGGCCGACGACCTCGGCCAGGGCACCGGCCGTCGCGGCGGCGATCCCGTCGGCCTGGGCCGGGGCCAGGCCGGCCTCCGCGAGGTTGCGGGAGAAGCGGAGCGTGTCGAAAGCCACGATCGTCATGCCCTTCGATGCTGCACCAGGCGGCCCGCCCCGTCGCAGGTGCGAAGGGAGGGGCCGCGGTTCGCAGAGGAGGATGAGCGCCCCTCCCGAAGGGATCAAGCCCGGGAAGCCCGGTTTTTCAGATGCGCCTTCCGCTCGCCGCGTCGAAGGCGTGGAGCGCGGCCGGCGGCAGGCGCAGCGGCAGCCTGTCGCCCTCGCGGACCCTGGTGGTACCTGGCAGGCGCAGCGTGAGCGCGCCGCCATCGGCGAGGCGCGCATGGACGAGCGTGTCGGCGCCCAGGGCCTCCACGAGGTCCACCGCGACCTCGGCGTCGGCGTCCGCCGCGCCCGGCGCGAGCTCGACATGCTCGGGCCGCACGCCCCAGTCGATCTCCCGGCCTTCCCCCAGTCCCGCGGCCTGCGGCAGCGGCAGCGCGGCGGCGCCGGCCATGGCGCGGCCGCCCGCGACGCGCGCGCGCAGGAGGTTCATCGCCGGGGCGCCGATGAAGCCCGCGACGAAGACGCTGGCCGGGCGCTCGTAGACCTCGAGCGGCGCGCCGACCTGCTCGGCATGGCCGGCGTTCATCACGATCAGCCGGTCGGCCAGCGTCATCGCCTCCACCTGGTCGTGGGTGACGTAGATCGAGGTGGTGCGGATCGACTGGTGCAGCCGCCTGATCTCGATGCGCATCTGCACGCGCAGCTTGGCGTCGAGGTTCGACAGCGGCTCGTCGAAGAGGAAGACCTGCGGGTCGCGCACGATGGCGCGTCCCATGGCGACGCGCTGGCGCTGGCCGCCGGAGAGCTGGCGCGGCTTGCGCTGCAGCAGCTGGCCGAGCTCGAGGATGCGCGCGGCCTCCTGGACGCGGCGCTCGATCTCGGGCCGCGGCGTGCCGCGCACGCGCAACCCGTAGGCCATGTTGTCGTAGACGCTGAGATGCGGGTAGAGCGCGTAGTTCTGGAACACCATCGCGATGTTCCGGTCCTTCGGCTCGACGTCGTTCACCACGCGCCCGCCGATCGACACGTCGCCCGCGCTCTGCTGCTCGAGGCCGGCGACGATGCGCAGGAGGGTCGACTTGCCGCAGCCCGAGGGGCCGAGCAGGACCATGAACTCGCCGTCGGCGATCGTCGTGTCGATGCCGTGCAGCACGGCGACGTCGCCGAAGGACTTGCGCACGCCGGAGATCCGGACCTCAGCCATGGTTCACTTCTCCGTCTCCACGAGGCCCTTCACGAACCAGCGCTGCATGAGCAGCACCACCGCCACGGGCGGGATCATGGCCAGCATCGCGGTGGCCATGACGATCTGCCATTCCGTCAGCGCGTCGGCGGTGACGATCATCTTCTTGATGCCGATGACGATCGTCTGCATGTCGGCGCGCGTGGTGATCAGCAGCGGCCAGAGATACTGGTTCCAGCCGTAGATGAAGAGGATCACGAAGAGCGCGGCGATGTTGGTGCGCGACAGCGGCAGGACGGTGTCGACGAAGAAGCGCACCGGCCCGGCGCCGTCGATCTTCGAGGCCTCGAGCAGCTCGTCCGGGATGGTCATGAAGAACTGGCGGAAGAGCAGCGTGCCCGTCGCCGAGGCGATCAGCGGCACGGTCAGGCCGGCGAAGGTGTCGAGCAGGCCGAGCGACGCGACGACGTTGTAGGTCGGGTAGATGCGCACCTCGACCGGCAGCATCAGCGTCATGAAGATCATCCAGAACGCCGTCCTGCGGAACGGGAAGCGGAAATAGACGACCGCGTAGGCCGAGACGATCGAGATGCAGATCTTGCCGATCGCGATGACCAGGGCCATGACCAGCGTGTTGACCATCATCGCGCCGACCGGCATGCGGCTGGTGCGCGTCGGGCCGACGAAGATCGTCTGCCAGTAGGTCTCGAGCAGCTTGTCGCCGGGCACCAGCGGCATCTGGCCGTTGGCGATGGTCGAGGGCTCGTGCGTCGAGGCGATGAAGGTCAGGTAGACCGGGAAGGCCATCACGAGGATGCCCGTCCAGAGCACCGCGTGGGCGAACCAGTCCGGGCCGCTGCGCCGGTCGATCATCAGTAGTGGACCTTGCGCTCGATGTAGCGGAACTGGAACGCGGTCAGCGCGACCACGATCGCCATCAGGATGACCGACTGCGCGGCGGACCCGCCGAGGTCGGCGCCCAGCTTGCCGTCCTGGTAGACCTTGTAGACCATCGTCTCCGTCGCCTTCGCCGGCCCGCCACCCGTGGTGGCGTCGATGATGCCGAACGTGTCGAAGAAGACGTAGACCACGTTCACCACCAGCAGGAAGAACGCCGTCGGCGAGAGCAGCGGGAAGACGATGGTCCAGAAGCGCCGCGTGCGCCCGGCGCCGTCGATCGCCGCGGCCTCGATCACGCTGCGGGGGATCGACTGCAGGCCCGCGAGGAAGAAGAGGAAGTTGTAGGAGACCTGCTTCCAGGTCGCCGCCATGATCACCAGGATCATCGCGTGGGTCCCGTTGAGCAGCGGGTTCCAGTCGATCCCGAGCGCGCGGATCCCGCGCGCCACGACTCCCAGCGAGGGCTGGAACATGAAGAGCCAGAGCACGGCGGCGATCGCCGGGGCGACCGCGTAGGGCCAGATCAGCAGCGTCTTGTAGCCGTTGGCGCCCTTGATCTGCCGGTCGGCCATCACGGCGAGGAGCAGCGCCAGCGACAGCGACAGCACCGTGACGGAGACCGAGAAGACCGCGGTGTTCGCCATCGCGCGGTAGTACTGGGGCTGGGCGAAGAGCGCCTGGTAGTTCTCGAACCAGACGAACTCGGTCGAGATCCCGAACGCGTCCTCGATCAGGAAGGACTGCCAGACGGCCTGGCCGGCCGGGAAATAGAAGAAGACGAGCGTGATCGCCAGCTGCGGGGCGAGGAGCAGGTAGGGCAGCCAGCGCTGCCGGAATATCGCGCGCTTCTCCATCGGGAAGGTCCGTCCCCTCCGCCGCGCGCTTGCGGCGGAGGGGACGGCTGGCCTCGTCCGTCGTTCAGCGCGAGACCGCGCGCTCGAACTGGCGCAGCGACTGGTTGCCGCGGGCGACCGCGTCGTCCAGCGCCTTCTGCGCGCTCTTCTGGCCGGAGAGCGCCGCCTCGATCTCCTCGGCCCAGATGTCGCGGATCTGGACGAGGTTGCCGAAGCGCAGGCCCGCGGAGTTCTCCGTCGGTGCCTTCAGCGTCAGCTGCAGCAGCGGCGTCTCGCGGCCGGGGTTCTGCTCGTAGAAGCCCGAGCCCTTGGTGCCGGCATAGGCGGCCTTGGTGATCGGCAGGTAGCCCGAGACCTCGTGCAGCCAGCGCTGGCGGTCGGTGTCCGACAGGAAGGTGAAGAACCGGGCGATGCCCTTGTACTCATCGGCCTTCTTGCCGCCCATCACCCACAGCGAGGCGCCGCCGATGATCGAGTTCTGCGGCGCGCCCGCGACGTCCGGGTAGTACGGCATCATGCCGGTGCCGAACTCGAACTTCGCGTTCGCCTTGACGTTGCCGTAGAAGGCCGAGGAGGTGAGCATGATCGGGCACTCGCCCGAGGTGAAGCGGCCCTCGCCCGTGTTGGTGCGGCCGGCATAGTCGAAGGTCTTGTCCTTCTGCAGCTCGACGAGGTTCTGCAGGTGGCGGACATGCAGCGGCGAGTTGAACCTGAACTCGGTGTCGAAGCCGTCCATGCCGTTGGACTTCGTGCCCAGCGGAACGTTGTGCCAGGCGCTGAACTGCTCGATGTTGAGCCAGGTGACCCAGGCGGTCGCGAAGCCGCAGGTCGGGTGGCCGCTGGCGCGCAGCTTCTTGGCCGCCTCGAACAGCTCGGGCCAGGTCTTGGGCGGCGCGTCGGCGTTGAGGCCCGCCTTCCTGAACGCGTCCTTGTTGTACCACATGATCGCGGAGGACGAGTTGAACGGGAAGGAGAGCATCTCGCCCTTCGCCGTCGAGTAGTAGCCGGTGATCGCCGGCAGGTAGCTCTGCGGGTCGAACTTCTCGCCCGCCTCGCGCATCATCTCCTGCACCGGCTTGATGGCGCCCTTGGCGGCCATCATCGTCGCGGTGCCGACCTCGAAGACCTGCATGATGTGGGGCGCGTTGCCGGCGCGGAACGCGGCGATGCCGGCGTTCATCGTGTCGGGATAGCTGCCCTTGTAGCTCGGGACGACCTTGTAGTCCTTCTGCGAGTCGTTGAAGTCCTTGGCGAGCTTCTCGATGACGTCGTTGTTGACGCCGGTCATCGCGTGCCACCACTGGATCTCGACCTGGGCGGCGGCATGCGTGGCGGCGAAGGCGAAGGCGGCCGTGGTGGCGGCGAGCAGGGCTGTGCGCGAAGTCATCCGGGTCCTCCCGATTGCGTTGGCGTCGTCCGCTTCTTCACCCCGGGCGTTTCAGGGGCGCGACCGGTGCGTGAAGCTTCTGCGACGGGGCCGCGAGGCTAGCACGCCCCCGGCCGGGGCCGAGAGGGTGTTTTGCCCGTCCCGGCCCGTCAGCGGCTGGTGAGGACCCGCGCCACCGCGGCGCGCCAGCCGGCATGGCGGGCGGCACGCTCGTCCTCGCGGCCCGCGGGCTCGAAGAGCCGCTCGCGCTGCCAGCGCGCGGCGATGTCCGCGGTCGAGCCATAGACGCCGGCCGAGAGCCCCGCGAGGCAGGCCGCGCCCAGCGCCGTGGTCTCCGTCACCACCGGCCGCTCCACCGGCATGGCGAGCTGGTCGGCGAGGAAGCCCGCGAACCAGTCGTTGACCGCCATGCCGCCATCGATGCGGATCGAGCGGAAATCGGCGGCGCCGTCGGCGCGCATCGCCTCCATCAGGTCCTGGGTCTGGTAGACGCAGGCCTCGAGCGCCGCGCGCGCGACATGCGCGATGCCGGAATCGCGGGTGAGGCCGAGGATCGCGCCGCGCGCCTCGGGGTCCCACCACGGCGCGCCCAGCCCGACGAAGGCCGGGACCATGTAGACGCCGTCGTTGCCGGCGAGCGACTCGGCCAGCGCCTGGGTGTCCGGCGCCGCCTTGATGATCCGCAGCGCGTCGCGCAGCCACTGCACCGCCGCGCCGGAGACGAAGATGCTGCCCTCGAGCGCATAGGTCGTCCGGCCCGCGAGGCGGCAGGCCACGGTCGAGATCAGCCGGTTGCGCGAGCGCAGCTGGCGGGTGCCCGTGTTCATGAGCACGAAGCAGCCCGTGCCGTAGGTGCTCTTCACCATGCCCGGCTCGAAGCAGGCCTGGCCGATGGCCGCGGCCTGCTGGTCGCCCGCGATGCCGCCGATGGCGACGGCGCCGTCGAGCAGCGCGGCCTCGGTGGCGCCGAATTCGCCGGCGCTGTCGCGCACCTCGGGCAGCAGCGCGCGCGGGATGCGGAAGGCGCGCAGCAGCTCGTCGTCCCAGTCCTGGCGCGCGATGTCGAAGACCATCGTGCGCGAGGCGTTGGTGGCGTCGGTGGCGTGCACGCGGCCGCCGGTCAGGCGCCAGAGCAGGAAGCTGTCGATCGTGCCGAAGGCGAGCCTTCCGGCCTCGGCCGCGGCGCGCGCGCCCTCCACGTTGTCGAGCAGCCAGGCGATCTTCGAGGCCGAGAAATAGGCGTCGAAGAGCAGGCCGGTGCGCGCGCCCAGCGCCTCGTCGCCGATCTCCGCCTTCATGCGCTGGCACCATTCCGAGGTGCGGCGGTCCTGCCAGACGATGGCGGGATGGATCGCCCGGCCGGTGGCGCGGTCCCAGACCACGGTCGTCTCGCGCTGGTTGGTGATGCCGATCGCGGCGATGTCGGCGGGCGTCGCGCGCGCGAAGGCGACGGCGCGCTTGAGCGTCGACACGGTCGCGCGCCAGATCTCCTCGGGGTCGTGCTCGACCCAGCCCGGGCGCGGATAGGACTGGCGCAGCTCCTCCTGCGCGGCGGCGCGCGGGCGGCCATCGGCGCCGAACAGGATCGCGCGCGTCGAGGTCGTCCCCTGGTCGATGGCGAGCAGCAGCTGGCGGGTCATGGCGTCGTCTCCGGGTCGGTCTTGCTTCCTTGGCCCGCGATCATGCCATGTCACGCGCCGGCGGCGAGCGTCGGCAGCGCCGAGGCAAGGCGCCGGTAGTCCTGCGGCACGTTGAAGGCCTGCGCCGAGATGCGCACCCAGAGCGCGTCGCCCACCGGCATCACCGGCACCTCGACGCGATGCTCCTCCCAGAGCCGCCGGCGCAGCGCGCGCCCGGCCTCCCAGCTCGCCTCGGGCGCGCCCGGCACGCGCACCGGCGCCATCGCAGCGAGCATGGCGCGCGGCGCGCCGACCTCCGTCCCCCAGGCCGCGGCGAGCGTCTCGGCCATGGCCAGCGCGAGCGCGTGGTTGCGCGCGCGCAGCCGCTCCGCGCCGATGCCCTCGAGGAAGGCGATGCCCGCGGGCACCGCGAGCCAGGAGGAGAGGTCGCGCGTGCCGACCCAGTCGAAGGACGCGGCGAAGCCGCCGCCATGGCCATGCGAGACCACGCCGGGCACCAGGCCCGCCTGCGCCTCGCGCCGCGCCCAGAGGAAGCCAGCGCCCTTCGGCGCGAAGAGCCATTTGTGGCAGTTGCCGACATACCAGTCGGCACCCAGCGCCGGCACGTCGAGCGCGAGCAGGCCCGGCGCATGCGCGCCGTCGACCAGCACCGGCACGCCGCGCGCGCGGGCGAGCGCCACGAGCCGCGCGACCGGCAGCACGAGCGCGCTGCGCGAGGCGACATGGTCGACGAGCAGCAGCCTGGTGCGCGGCCCGAACCCCGCCTCCACCGCGGCCACCACCTCGTCCTCGCCGCGCGCCGGCCAGGGCAGCGGCGCCTCGACGACGCGGATCCCGGCGCGCGCCTCGAGATGCGCGAGCACGTTCCTCACCGCGCCATAGACATGGTCGGTCGCCAGCACCTCGTCGCCGGGCGCGAAGGACAGGCTGCGCAGCACCGCGTTCATGCCCGCGGTGGCGTTCTCCACGAAGACCGTGTCCTCGGGCGCGGCGCCGAGGAAGCGCGCGAGCGCGCCGGCGGCCTCGCGGATGCGGCC
>JBEGVV010000180.1:0-9307 GCA_041178225.1 Pseudomonadota bacterium
CCTGCGCATGCGGCGCGATGCGCGGGCGCTCGCAGACCAGCGTCACGTCGACATGGACGAGGGCCCCGCCCCGCGCGGCCACGCGTCCCGCCGCATGGCGCAGGAACTCCGTGCTGTCGGCATCCCTCCACTGCGCGTTCGAGGGCGGGAACCAGCGCCCGATGTCGCCCTCCGCCAGCGCGCCGTAGATCGCGTCGCAGAGCGCGTGCAGCCCGACATCGGCGTCGGAATGGCCCTCCAGGCCCTTCTCGTGCGCGATCGGCACTCCGCACAGGACGAGCGGCCGGCCGGCGACGAGGCGATGGACGTCGAAGCCGAGCCCTGTCCGCGGCACGAGCGTCGTTCCTGCCTGGCGCTCCATGCGGCGATCCTCCTTCGCGGTCACTGCAGCAGCGTGAAGCTCACGGGGACGAGCACGACGTCCTCCGCGGCCTCGCCGTTGCGCCGCGCCGGCGTGAAGCGCCAATGCCGGACCGCGGCCAGCGCCGCCTCGTCGAGCGAGGGCGTGCCGCTGCTCTCCGCGATGCGGATCTCGCGCCCCTCGCCCGTGCTGGAGACGACGACGCGGAGCACCGCGCGCCCCTCGCGCCCCGCGCGCCGCGCCGCGACCGGATAGGCCGGCGCGGGATTGCCGGCGGCGGGCTCGGCCGGGACGTCCCTGCCGATGCCCGCGGGCCGGGCGGCGATGTCGATGCCGCGGGCAGCCCCCGGGGCGGGCTGCGCCACGTCGCCGCCTCGCGCTGGCTCCTCGCGCGCGGGCGGTGCCTCGGAGGGCGAGGCGACGCGCGGCCCCTGGCGCCGCGCCTGCTGCGCGCGCCTCGTCTCCGCGGCCGGCGACGACGGGCGCGCGGCAGGCGCGACCGCGGCGGCTGGAAGCGCCTGGGCCACGGGCGCTTCGACCTCGCGCGGACGAGGGTCGACGCCATGGGGGGCGAGGCTCGCGACGATCCCGGCGATCGCCTCGGCGTCGACCGGCATGGCCCGCGCGGGCAAGGCGTCCGCGGCATCCGCGGTATCCGGCGCCTCGACGGTCGCGGCCACCGCCTCGGCCTCCGCAAAGGCCGCGAAGGAATCCGCCGCGACGGGGTTCGTGGCATCGGGAGGCGCGGCGGCCTCCGCCGCGGGCGGGATGGAAAGCCAGGTCTCCGCGCCGCTCGCGGGCCGCGGCGCCGGTTCCGCCTCTGCCTCGACCGGCATGGCATGCACGCGCGGCTCGCCGCCCGCGCCTGTCTCGGCATGCGCGGCGGCAGGCGCCATGGCCTCGCGCACGAGCCCCGCGGGCGACGCGCCGCGCGGCTCGGCGACGACCGCCTCGGGCGCGACGAGCTCGAGCGTGGCGAGCGTCATGCCGGTGGCATCGCGCGCGCGCCCGGACAGCGCGATCAGCACCGCGGCGTGGAGCGTGGCGGAGACGGCGAGCGCCGCGGCGAAGGCGAGCCAGCCACGGCGCCGGTCATGGCTGGCATGGCGTGGCGCCGCCGGGCGGCGCGCTGGCTCCGCGTGCAAGGCGCTCACGGCCGCATCTCCCGCGACGCGCCGGCACCAAGCCGCTCCCAAGGCGCGAGCAGGGCCTGGTCCTCCACGCGCATGCGCACCGCGCGGATGCCGTAGGCCTGCGCCAGCGCCGCGTCGTCGAGCGCCTCGTCGGGCACGCCGAGCGTCGCGAGGCGGCCGCGATGGAGCAGCGCCACGCGGTCGCAATGCCGCGCGGCCAGGCCAAGGTCGTGCAGGACCACGCATACCACCCTGCCCTGCGCGGCGACGCGGCGGAACAGGTCCATCGCGGCGAGCTGGCGGCCAGGGTCGAGGGCGGCGCAGGGCTCGTCGAGCAGCAGGACATGGGCCTCGACCGCGAGGGCACGCGCGAGCAGCACCAGCGCGCGCTCGCCGCCGGAGAGCGAGGGCAGCGCGCGCGACGCGGCACCGGCCATGCCGACGGCGTCGAGCGCGCGGGCGATCGCCTCGCCGTCGCGCGCGGCGTCGCGCGTCGCGTCGTGCGGCAGGCGGCCAAGCGCGACGGCGTCGGCGACGCGCATGGGCCAGGCGGCCTCGGCCTGCTGCGGCAGGAAGGAGACCAGGCGCGCGCGCGCGCGGGCCGGGAGGCTGGCCAGCGGGGTGCCGCCGACGAGGATCGTCCCCGACGACAGCGGCTCGAGGCCGGCGGCGCAGCGCAGCAGCGTGGTCTTGCCCGCGCCATTGGGCCCGACGATGCCGAGGACCTCGCCGGGACGCGCCTCGAGCGCGACGGCGTCGAGGATCCTCGCGCCTCCTCGCGTCGATGTCGCGTCCACCCAGCGCAGCGTGGTCATGCGGCCCCCCTCAGGCGCAGAACCTGCCACAGGAAGAAGGGCGCGCCCACGAGCGCGGTGGCGACCCCGAGCTTGAGCTCGGCCCCGGTGGGCGCCAGCCGTACCGCGATGTCGGCGGCGAGCAGCAGGCAGGCACCGCCCAGCGCGCTGGCAGGCAACAGGCGCCGCGGGTCCTGCGCGACGAGGCCGCGCAGCAGGTGCGGCACGACAAGCCCGACGAAGCCGATGCTGCCGGCCACCGCCACGCAGGCGCCGACGCCGAGCGCCGTCCCCGCCACCGCGAGCAGGCGCAGCCGCGCGAGGTCGATGCCGAGCGAGGCCGCGACGTCCTCGCCCAGGGAGAGCGCCGCCAGTCCGCGCCCCGTCGACATGAGCAGGACCCAGCCGATGGCGGCGAGCGGCAGGGCGAGCGCCACGTGGGACCAGGAGCGATCGGCGACCGAGCCCATGAGCCAGAACATGATCTCGAAGGCCGCCATCGGGCTGGGCGCGAGGTTGAGCGCCAGCGAGGTCAGCGCCACGGCAAGGCTCGAGAGCGCGACGCCGGCGAGCACGAGCGTGAGCGTGCCGGCGCTGCGCCCGGCCAGCGCCACCAGCAGCGCCCCCGCCGCGAGGCCACCCGCGATGCCTCCGGCCGCCGGCGACCACAGGCCGAAATGGAAGGCGAGCACGGCGCCGAGCGCGGCGAGCGACGAGACGCCGACGATGCCGGGATCCGCGAGCGGGTTGCGCGTCAGGCCCTGCAGCACCGCGCCCGAAAGCCCGAGCGACGCGCCGGCCGCGATCGCGAGCAGCGTGCGCGGCGCGCGGATCTCCCAGAGCACGAGGCCCGCCACCGCGCGCACGCCCTCGTCGGCCGAGAGCACGTCCCAGGGGCGCAGGCGCGAGGCGCCGAGGCTCGCGGACAGGGCGACGAGCGCCGCGAGGGCGATGGCGAGGACGAGCGCAGGGCGCGAAAGGCTCATCGCGCCGCCTCCGCGACCAGCGCCGCGGCGTCCGCGAGCGCAAGGTCGGGACAGGCCCAGAGCCGGGCCGGCATGCGCAGCACGCGCGCCCGGCCCTGCCGCAGAACGGGATGGCGGAGCAGCTCTGCGGAGAGCGAGGCGCCCGCGTCGCCGGCATCCTCGACGACGAGCAGCTCGGGATCGGCGGCGACGAGTTCCTCGAGCCGGAGCGCGCCATGGCCGCGAAGCCCGGATCGCGCAGCCATGTTCTGCACGCCCACCGCGCCGAGCAACGCATCGGCCATCGTGCCCTGGCCGGCGGTCCATCCGCCCGCGAGCAGCACCGCCGCGCGACGCCCGGTCGCGCCCGCGGGGATCGCGGCGATGCGCGCGTCGAGCGCCGCGACCATCTCCTCGCCTCGCGCGCCCTCGCCGAGCGCGCGCGCGAGCGAGCGGATCTCCGCCTTCGCCGCGCCGAGGTCTTCCGCGAGGCCGACGACATGCACGCGAAGGCCGAGGCGCCGCAGCGCCTCCTCCGTCGCGCGCGGCGCATGCGCGCCGAGCACGACGAGGTCCGGCGACAGGGCAAGGATCTCCTCCGCGTCGCCGCGGTTGGGGCGCAGCCCCTCGACCTCGTGCCAGACCGTCGACAACGCGCGATCGAAGGCGAGCGCGCTCGCCGAGACGACATGCGCGCGCGGCGCCAGCGCGAGCACGAGGCGGTCGGCGCAGAGGTTGGCCGAGACGATGCGACGCGCCTGCGCCGGCGCCTCCGCGCCGGCGGTCGCGACGCTGGCGACGACGAGCGCGAAGGCAGCGACGAGGCGCGCCGCGCGACGCATCAGAACCTCGCGCCGATGCGAGCCATCAGCGTGCGCCCGGGCAGCGGGTAGGCGGTGTATCGACCGTAGGTCCCGGTGCTCGCGATCCCGTAGTCGAAGTACTTCACGTCGAGCAGGTTCGCGGCGGCCAGCGACCAGTTGGCCCAGCCAAGCTCCCCTCCCAGCCGCAGGTCGACGAGCGTGTGGCCCGGGATCATGGGCTGGAAATTCGCCTGGTCGCTGTCGAAGCGACGATCGCCCACGCGCCGTACGCCGGCGTCCAGCGTCGCGAGCTTGCCGGCGATGTCCCACGACACTCCGGCGCTGCCGGTCACCCGGGAGACGAGCGGCACCTCGTTGCCGCGCCACTTGCCCTCGCGAAAGCGCGCGTCGGTGTATGCGAGCGAGCTGCGCAGGCGCAGAGCGTCCGTCACGCTCCAGTTCGCGGCGCCCTCGACGCCCATGCGGCGCGTCGGGTCGAGGTTCGTGTTGATGAAGCTCGTCGGGTCGTAGTGGATCTCGTCGCGCAGCTCCATGGCGAAGCCGCTGACCTGCAGGCCGAAGCCGCCCCAGCGCCGGCGGAAGCCGATCTCCGCGTCCATCGAGGTCTGCGTCTTCAGCGCGAAGTCCACCTGCGTGCCGAACGGAGCCGAGCCGACGCGCTCGTCCACGTTCGGCATGCGGAAGCTGCGGCCCGCGCGCCCGAACAGCGCGAGCGAAGGGTCGAGGCGATGCTCGAGCCCGACATGCCATGCATGGTTGGTCTCCGAGCGGTCGAAGGGCCGTCCCTGGAGCGTCGATCCGGTCGATGGCGCGGCAGCGTCGAACCTGTCCTCCGCCGTCACCGTCGCGTTCTGGAGCCGGAGGCCGAAGGACAGGTCGGTGTCGGCCCGCAACGCGAGCGTCTCCTGCATGTACGCGGCGACGCTCGTCTGGCCCAGCTCGTAGCGATGCGCGGGCGCGTCCCCGTCGTTGACCATGCGGTTGGAGTCGTAGAACGACCGCTGGAGGTCGAGGCCCGCGATCGCCTTGCCCTGGAGCCCGAAGATCCGGTGGTCGACATTCGCGCGCGGCGTCAGCGAGAAGGTCGTGAGCACGGTCTCGGTGTAGGTGTTGAAGGCCGCGCCGAAGGCGCTGAAGAAGGCGGATTGCTGCAGCTTGCGCCGCACGCCGCCATCCAGGACGAGTTCGACCCCGTCGGCGACCATGCGCGTGCCGCCGAGCGCGAGGTTCACGCCCTGCTTGTCGGCGAAGTCGAAGGGCGTCGAGCTGCCGCGGCGATCGGCCGCGATCTCGCTGCTCGTCGTCGTCACCAGCCGCGCGCCGGGCAGGCCAAGATGCTGCGTGTCGGCGGATATGTTGAGGTAGAGCTCGCCATCGGCGATCGAGCGCCGCAACTCGCCCACGACGCTGCGCTGGCGAAGCTCGTTGTTGACGCGGTAGCCATCGGAGTCGATCGAGCCGGCATGCAGCGAGAACGCGCCCTCGCCGACGCGCTGCGAGGTGGAGGCCGAGGCCTCGGCCTGGCGGAACGTGCCGAGCGCGACCTCGGCGCGGCTGCCCGGCTTCTCGTTGAAGCCGTTGCGCGTGATGATGTTGATGACGCCGCCGACCGCGCCGTCGCCATAGAGCACGGCGCCGCTGTTGCCGCGCGTGATCTCGATGCGCTCGATGCTCGCGCGCGGGATCGCGCCGAAGTCGACGCCCGCCAGGTCGACGTCGTTGAGGCGCCGGCCATTCACCAGCACCAGCGTGTTCGGCGTCGCCGCCGCGCCGAAGCCGCGCAGGTCGACCGTGGCGTTCGTGCCGTTCACGCCGCCAAAGAGGTTCTGGACCTGTATGCCGGGTTGCGTGGAGAGCAGGTCCTGCAGCGTCTGCGCGGGCGAACGCTCTATGTCCTCGGCCGTGATGACGGTCGTCGATGCGCCGGTGACGCCCTCGCCGAGGCGGCTCGCCGTCACCCGCGTCTCGGGCAGCACGCGCGGGCGCTCCTGCGCGTGCACCCCAGCCGCCAGCAGCGTCGCCGCGATGGCGAGGGCCGGGCCCGCGTGGCGGACAGCTATCCGTACTGCTGTTGAATTCGTCCTCGTGCCCATTGCGACGCAGCCCCCGGTTGGCCGCATGCCCCCTCCCCGGGGACAGGCGGCGCGACATGGACCGGCGCGCTGGCGCGAGGGATCGCCGGGCGAGATCCTCGCGCGGCATGCGGCCATCGGCTCGTCGCCGACGCACGCTCCCTCGACCGTGGAACATGGGGATAGACCCCCGCGCCCCACGCGCCGGAAACGACGTCACCGCTGCGTTTGACCGCTCCGTGTGGTGCTCCCCGCCCACCGGTTGGGTGACCGTGCAGGCAGGTCTCCTGGCTCGCGGGTCTCCGTCCATGTGCCCGGCCTTCCCAGTTTCCCAGTGGCCATCTCGGGCGCGGACTCGCCGCTTACAGTTGCGGGGGCAGCCCGGGCCTCGTCCTCGCTGGAGGACAACCCGGTTCCCTCTTTCCTCCCCGGCCGCCGCCGGGGAACCTGCACGTCCATGGACGTTCCTCCACGCCGCGAGGCCGGGTCAAGCGCGAATCACGGCGCGGCGCTTGCGCGCGGCCGCGCGCGCTGCCATTCGATCGCCGGAGATGGAACCGCTCTTCCGGACGTCCTGCACGCAACCCTTCCTCGTCGCGCGCTTCGCCGCGCGCCAGCGCATCCTCGGCTGGTCGCTCAACCACCCGGGCTTCGCCGAGGGCGAGGTCGTCGCGTGGCTGGAGGTGCGCGACGCCGACCTGCCGATCGGCGTCGATCCGGTCGCGCTGCTGGAGCGGAAGCTGGCCGCGGCAGGGCTCGCCGGCGCGATCGGCATGATGACGGCGCGCGACGTGCGCCGCCATCGTTCGGCACGCGCGGCCTCGGGCGGGTTGCGCACGGAGGCACTGGTCACGCTCGGCCTCACCAATGGCAGCGCCTTCGAAGGCGACGGCGCGCTGCGCGAGGTCGCGCCTCCCGCGCGCGCGGGGACGATCAACATCCTCGTCGCGCTCTCGGCCCCGCTCGCCGACGGCGCGATGGCGGAGGCGATCTCGGTGGCCGCGATGGCGCGCAGCGCTGCGCTGCTCGCCGATGGCGGGCGCATCGTCGGCACCGGGACCGACTGCATCCTCGTCGCATGCCCCGCCGTGGGCGAGCCCTTGCCCTATGCCGGCATCCACACCCCCGCCGGGCGCTGCATCGCCGAGGCCGTGCGCGCGGCCACGCGCGAGGCGCGCCGCGACTGGGAAGCCGAGCAGCCTGGCGGGGTGTCGTAGGGACGGAGGGGACGAGGCGGGGAAAGTGGTGCCCAGGGCCGGAATCGAACCAGCGACACTGCGATTTTCAGTCGCATGCTCTACCAACTGAGCTACCTGGGCACGGTGCTCGTCGAGACGGGGCGGGCTTATAGACAAACCCGGCCGCGCTGTCCACCGGCCGCGCACGCATCAGGTGGCCGCGCTGGCGACCGGCCGATCCGCGATCAGAGGATCGCGAGCGGGCTCGGGCCGTCGGGCGGCGGGAAGGCGGCGTCGAGCTCGGCGAGGTCCTGCGCGTCGAGCACGATGTCGGCGGCCTTGCGGTTCTCGCGCACATGCGCGACGCGGCCGGCCTTCGGGATCGCCAGCACGCCGTCGCGCGAGAGCAGCCAGGCGAGCGCGACCTGCGCTGGCGTCGCGCCATGGCGCCGGCCGACGCGCGCAAGCGCGGGGTCGCGCAGCAGCGCCCCCTGCCCCAGCGGCGTGTACGCCATGAGCGGCAGGCCGCGCTTGCGGCACCAGGGCAGCAGGTCCCACTCGATGCCGCGCTCCGAGAGGTTGTAGAGCACCTGGTCGGTCACGATGCCGCCGCCGCCCTGCGCCGACCACACGCGCTGGATGCCGCGCGCGTCGAAGTTGCTGATCCCGTAGTCGAGGATCTTCCCCTCGTCCTTCAGGCGCATGAACGTGTCGAGCGTCTCCTCGATCGGCACGGAGCCGGGCCAGTGCAGCAGGTAGAGGTCGATGCGGTCCGTGCCCAGCCGCCGGAGGCTGCGCGCGCAGGCCTCGACCATGCGCTTGCGCGAGGCATTCTGCGGATAGCACTTCGAGACGAGAAAGACCTGGTCGCGCCGGCCGGCGATCGCCTCGCCGACGATCTCCTCGACCTTGCCCTCGCCATACATCTCGGCGGTGTCGATCACCGTCATGCCGAGGTCGACGCCAAGGCGCAGCGCCTCGATCGCCTCGGCGCGGCCGCCGCCGCGCTCCTCCATCTGCCACGTGCCCTGGCCGAGCGCGGGCACGCGCTTGGCCGACGGCAGTTCGACGCTCTTCATCCGTCCTCGCCGGGCCTCGCCCGCTCCCCATCCTCGTCGTCGTCGCCGCCGATCGCGGGCCCCGGGATGCGATAGGCCCCGACCATCCAGCGCCGCAGGTCCTCGTCCCGGCAGCGCGCCGAGCAGAACGGGCGCAGGTCGCCGGCGCCGGCCGGCTGGCCGCAGATCGGGCAGGTCCTCGCGCGCGGCTTCGTCATCCCCCGCCATCCTCGGCGCTGCGGCGCAGCTCGTACAGCCCGCCGCGCGTCCATCCAAGCAGCGACACGTGCCGCCTGTCGAGGCGCGACGCCTCCTCGAGCGCGCGCTGCGCTGCGCGGCGCCCGGCCTCCCCCTCGCGCGGGAAGTCGACGACGACCGTGCCGAGGCAGTCGCGCAGGCGCAGGACGCGCGCGAGCTCGCGCGCCGCGCGCGCGCCAAGGCCCTCGCGCCCGCCCTCGCCGCTGTCGACGTCGATGGCGGCGAGGGCCTGCGTCTCCTCGACGACAAGGGTGCCTCCGCCCGGGATGGCCACGCGCGTCGCCGTGGCGAGGGCAAGCTGCTCCTCGACGCCATGCGCCGCGAACAGCCCGCCCGGCGGCGCCTCCAGCGGCGCGTCGACGCCGAGCGCGGCAAGCGCCGCGCGCTCGCGACTGGCCTGGGCCAGCGCCGCGCCGGGCCGCGCGCGCAGCAGGGGCAGGGCGGCGCGGCGCGCGGCGTCCTCCGCGCGGAGCAGCGCGGGTTGCGCAAGCCCCGCGGCACGCGACGATGCCTCGCGCCATGCCGCCGCGAGGGCGGCGGCCTCCAGCGCGGGCGCGCCCGGCACGGCGTCGCGCGCCGCGCTGCGCAGCGCGAGCGCGAATCCCTCTCCCGCCGCCTCCGCCGCGGCGGAGGCGATGGCCGCGAGCCCCCGGTCGCCCGCCGC
>JBEGVV010000181.1:0-35303 GCA_041178225.1 Pseudomonadota bacterium
ACGTTGGCGCCCTGCTTCATCAGCTCGTGCATCTCCTTGTTGCCGCCGAGCTGGCCCTGCGGGAAGACCTCCATCTTCACGCGGCCCTGGCTGCGCGCGTTGACGCGATCGGCGAAGCGCACGCAGGCCTCGTGCGCGGGCTCGGTCGGCGACAGCACGTGCGCGATGCGCAGGTTGGTCGTGGACTGCGCGTCGGCGCGCCCATGGATGGCGATGCCGGTGGCGGCGGCGGCGCCGATGAAATGACGACGTTTCATGCTTCCTCCCCTCGGGTCGGCTCGACCCAGTTGAGGCGCCATATTCCTCCGGCGCCGTGCCGCGCGCCAGCCTCGGGAAGGCAGGACGGCGCCGTGGATGCCACCAGCGCCGTCGATTGCCCCGTCCCCCGCGTCGATCAGCCCGCTCGTGCCGCCGCGCCGAGCAGGTAGTCGGCCTTGCCGACCTCGACCCCGTTGTGCCGCAGGATGTTGTAGGTGGTGGTCACGTGGAAGAAGAGGTTGGGCAGCATCCACCGCGTCAGGTAGTCGAAGCCCGGCATCCTGCGCGTGGCCTCGCGGCCGACCGGGAAGACGATCTCGCGGTCCTCGGCGCCATCGAGGCGCTCCGGGGGCAACGTGTCGACGAAGGCGAGCGTCTTGCGGATGCGCGCGCGCAGTTCGTCGAAGCTTGCCTCGTCGTCCTCGAACCTCGGCGCCTCCACCCCGGCGATCCGCGCCAGGCCGTTCTTCACCGCGTCGCAGGCGATCTGGACCTGGCGCCGCAGCGCGAACATGTCGGGTGCCAGGCGGTCGCCGGTCAGCACCAGCGGGTCGATCTTGCGCGCGGCCGCGTGGGCCTCGCCCAGGGCGAGGATGTGGTCGAGGCTGGCCAGCATGTGGCGGCTCGTGCCGAGCGCGGTAGCCGACATCGAGATCTGCATCTGGGTCTCCCGGGTGCGTCGTGGCGGTCGCCGGCACGCCCGGGGACCCGTCGCGCGCATCGTGGAGCATCGCGCGCGCCGCCGCCAGCCCCGGAAAGCGAGACGGCGCCGGGGCTTCCCCCGGCGCCGTCCATTCCTCCACCCCCGCTTGAGCGGAAGCGCGTCACTTCATGTTGACGAGGCGCAGCGGGAAGTAGTTGTCCGCGTACTGCGCGACCTCGACGTTCTGCTTCATCGCCCAGACCACCGTCTGCTGGTGGAGGGGGATGTAGCCGAAATCGTCCTTCAGCAGCTGGTTGGCCTGCTCGATGATCGCCGTGCGCTTCTTCGGGTCGACCTCGCTCGCCATCGCGTCGGTGAGCTTGTCGATCTCGGGGTTGCAGTACCCGCCATTGTTGAACATGCCGCGCGAGCGCGGCAGGTCGCGGCAATGGACGAGGTTGAAGAACACGTTGTGCGCGTCGTAGGTCGCCGGCGTCCAGCCCAGCAGGTAGAACGACGTCTCGAAGCGCGGCACGTTGACCTTCTCGAAGAACTTCGCGCGGGTCTGGGCGTTGAGGTTCACCTTGATGCCGGCGCGCGCCAGCATCGCCGTGACGGCCTGGCAGACCTGCTCGTCGTTGACGTAGCGGTCGTTGGGGCAGTCCATCCCGACCTCGAAGCCGTTCGGGTAGCCGGCCTCGGCGAGCAGCTTCTTCGACGCCTCGACGTCGAAGGGCGCGCGCCTGTTCTGCGCCTCGGACCAGCCATTGACGCCCGGGCCCATCATCAGCGCGGAGACGTTCGCCTGGCCGCGCATCACGCGGCTGCGGATCGCCTCCATGTCGATCGCCTGGTAGAAGGCCTGGCGCACGCGCCGGTCCTTGAACGGGTTCTTGCCCTTGACCGAGGATTCCTGGAGCTCGGCGCGGTCCTGGTCGAAGCCGAGGTAGATCGTGCGCAGCTCGGGTCCCTGGACGAGCTTCAGGCCCTGCGTGCCGCCGATGCGCGGCATGTCCTGCGGCGGCACGGTGTAGACGAAGTCCACCTCGCCCGAGAGCAGCGCGGCGACGCGCGTGGCGTCGTTGCCGATGCGGAAGAACGTCACCTCGGTGAGGTTGTGCTGCGGCTTGTCCCACCAGTTCGGGTTCGGGACCAGCACGGTCTTCACGTCCGGCTCGCGGCTCTTCAGCATGAAGGGGCCGGTGCCGTTGGCGTTGCGCGTGGCGAAGTTCTCCTCGCGCTTGGTCAGGTCGGCGGCCGAGGTGGCGCCGTTCTTCTCCGACCAGGCCTTGGACATCATGCCCCAGCCGGTGATCTCCTCCGGGAAGATCGGGTTCGGGCCGTTGGTCTCGAACTCGACCGTCAGGTCGTCGATCTTCCGCGCGGCCTTCACCGAGCCGAAATAGCCCTTGATGTTGGAGCCGCCGCCGGTGGCGCGGGCGAAGGAGAAGACCACGTCGTCGGCCGTGAAGGGCGAGCCGTCGTGGAACCTGACGTTGGCGCGCAGCTTGAAGCGCCAGACGGTGGGGGAGGGCTGCGACCACTCGGTGGCCAGCGCCGGCTCGAGGCGCAGCTTGGCGTCGCGGCGGATCAGCGGGTCGTAGATGTTCTGCGTGAAGCTGAGCAGGAACGTCTCGTTGCGCGCGTAGGGATCCATCGAGTTGACGTCGCCGTCATTGGCCCAGCGGAAGGACCGCGCGTCGGCGGGCGCCGCGCAGGCGAGCGCGACGAGGGCGGCACCGGCGACCAGGGCGCGGCGCAGGCTCGGCATCATGGGGGACCTCCGATCGATCTTGCGGGATTTGAGCCGAATTGGCGTCCATCACATTCTAGTCCGTGCCATTCGTATTTCCACGGGTAAGCTTGGTTAACCGTGGCGCGGCCCAGGGGCTTGCGCGACGCGCGGGCCGGGACGCAATCTCCCGCGCCCGACAGGAGGACATCATGGCAGTGAAGATCTACGGCATCGCCCGGTCGCGCGCGATCCGCAACGTCTGGGCATGCGAGGAGGGCGGGGTGCCCTACGAGCTCGTCCGCACGCAATGGACCGATGGCGGGACGAAGACCCCGGAATTCCTGAAGATCAACCCCAATGGCGCGGTCCCCGCGATGGTCGACGGCGACCTCGCGCTCTTCGAGTCGCTCGCCATCAACCTCTACATCGCCCGCAACCACGCGCGCGGCCTCTACCCCGCCGGGGCGCAGGCCGAGGGCCAGCTCTTCCAGTGGACGCTCTGGGCGGCGACCGAGCTCGAGCCGGCCAATGGCGGCTACGTGATGCAGACCGTCTATACCCCGCCCGAGAAGCGCGACCCGGCGGCGATCAAGGCGGCCTGGGAGAAGATGTTCAAGCCGCTCGGCGTGCTCGACGGGCACCTCGCCGGCCGGACCTGGATGATCGGCGACGCCTTCTCGATCGCCGACGTCAACGTGGCGTCCGTCCTGCTCGGCACGTGGTCGAACAAGGCGGATTTCTCGGGCTGGAAGAACCTCCATGCATGGCTCGAGCGCTGCTTCGCGCGCCCGGCCGCGCGCAAGTGCATCGAGATGCGCGCCGCCGCGGCCTGAAGGCCGCGATCCACCAAAAGCGAAGGGCGGGCGCGGTTTCCCGCGCCCGCCCCTGCCTTCCCCGAAGGGAAGGACCTCAGGCGTTCTTGAGGTTGACGGCGGCGGGCTTGCCGCGCTGCTCGGCGACCTCGTAGCTCAGGCGCTGGCCCTCGGCCAGGCCGTCCATGCCCGAGCGCTCGACGGCGGAGATGTGCACGAACACGTCCTTGCCGCCGGCTTCCGGCTGGATGAAACCAAAGCCCTTGCGAGCGTCGAACCACTTCACTTTACCGATGGCCATCGTGGCCTCCTTTGCTTAGTGCCGCCCGCGACATTGCGCACGGCGCCGGGCGCATGTGCAGCGCCACGGCGGCAACCGAATCTTGGTAGGTGACTTTGGGAGGGCAGGCGTCCCCGTCAGGGGCGCTAGTCCGGCGAAGTCAGGCCAGGACGAAGTTGATGCCGCGGAACATGGTCATCCCGTGCCTCCGCGTCAATGCATATCTCGCGCGCGGCGGCGGCGTCATGCCGCGCGCCGGTCGAGCCAGTCCCTCACGCGATAGGCAAGGCCCACCGCCGGCAGGAACCAGGGATGCCCCGAGTAGAGCGGGCGCGTGGGGAAGGGCAGCCCGTCGAAGGCGCTGGCGCGGTTCGCGCCGCCGGCGAGCTTCAGCGCCAGCTGGTTGCCGAGGTAGCTCATCATCGCGACGCCGCTGCCCTGGCAGCCCAGCGCGTAGTGCACGCCCTCGTGCATGCCCATGTGCGGCAGGAAGTCGAAGGTGAAGGCGACGTTGCCGGTCCAGGCATGGGTGATGCGCGTGCCGGCGAGCCGGGGCCAGATCTCGAGCATGCGGCCATGCAGCACCGGCGCGGCGACGCGCGCCGACACCGGCCGGAAGCTCGCGCGGCCGCCGAACAGGATGCGCGTGCCGTCGGGCGACAGCCGGTAATAGGCCATCACGCGCTTGCTGTCGGAGATCATGCGCCCGGTCGGCAGGATCTCGCGCGCGACGCCGGGCGCGAGCGGCTCGGTGGCGACCATGTAGCTGCCGACGGGGATGACGCGCCGGCGCATCCACGGCGTGAGCGCGCCGGTATAGCCGTTGGTGGCGACCACCACGTCCTTCGCCGCGAATTCGCCGCGCGCCGTGCCGACGCGGAAGCCGCCGGCGTCGCGCGAGATCCCCGTGACGCGCGTGCCGTCGACCAGCCGCGCGCCGGCCTTGCGCGCCACCGCCGCGAGGCCCTGGTGGTACTTGGCTGGATGCAGCGAGCCGAAGGCCTCCGCCACCAGCCCGCCGCGATAGTAGTCCGAGCCGATCTCCTCGCGCTGGCGCGAGGGCGGAAGCGCCTCGGCGCGCATGCCGGTGAGCTGGCGGTAGAGCCCGACCTGCCCTTCCATGTTCCGGAAATGCGCCGCGCTCCATGCGCCGAGGAAGCGGCCGCTGCGCGCGTAGTCGGCGGCGATGCCCTCGCGCGCGACGAGGTCCTCGAGGAAGGGCAGCGAGCCCATCGCCTCGGCCACAAGCCGGCCCGCGCGCTCGGCCCCCAGCTGCGCGTCGAGCCCCATCGAGGCGAGCTTGATGCCGCCCGACACCATGCCGCCATTGCGCGAGCTGGCGCCGAAGCCGATGCGCTCGGCCTCCAGCACCGCGACCGACGCCCCGCGCCGCGCGAGCTCGAGCGCGGCGTTGAGGCCGCAATAGCCGCCGCCGACGATGGCGACGTCGACGCGGTCCGGCAGCGCGGGCGCGGTCTCCGGCGGCGGCGCAGCGGCCTCCCACCAGTAGGGCGTCTCCTTGAAGCCCTCCGCGAAGAGCCCGTCCCCTGTCCGTCCCGCCTGCGCCATCGCCCCGCTCCCCCGCGCCCCGAAGCCCCGAAGCCCCGGCGGACGCGATCCTCCACGATGATCGCCGCGCGCGCCAGCCCCATGGCCGTCGCGCCGCCGCCCTTCACGCGTCGGGTGCGCGCTTGCGGCCTGTGAGCATCGCGCGCGGCAGGTTCTCGCGATGCGCGAGGCTGGCGAGCGCGACGCCGCCGACATGCGCGATCACCAGCAGCAGCGTGATGTCCGCCGCGCCCTCGTGGACCTGCTTGAGCCAGCGCGCGGGACGGCTGGCAGGGGCCTGGCCGCGCGCGGCGGCCTCCGCCTGCAGCCGCGCGGCCTCGGCGCCCAGCAGCGGCGCGAGCGGCCCGCGGTCGCGGCTGGCACCCAGGTAGGCGACGCCGGTCGCGGTCGTGACGGCGAGGCTCGCCAGCAGCGCCACCGCCATGATGCCGCCCGCCGGGCTGTGCCCGAGGAAGCGCGGCGCGCGGAAGGCGATGAGGCGGCGCAGGTAGGTCAGCGCCGCCGAGGGGCGCCCGACGAAGGTGGCGAAGCGCGCCTCGCGCGGGCCAACGAAGCCCCAGGCGACGCGCAGCGCGACCGTCGCGCCGACCGCGTATCCGGCCCATTCATGGAGCCAGGCGGGCTTGCCCTCGGTCAGCCAGGCGATGGCGAAGCCGAGGGCGAGCACGCCATGCGCGATGCGCACGAAGGGATCCCAGACGCGCACCCAGCCCTGAAGCCCGCCATCCCGCATGGCGCGTCTCCCCCATCGCCTCGACATGCGCGAGGATGCATCATCGCCAACGCCGGGGGGCGCGGGCATTCCGCCGCAGGGTCCCTTCCGCCGCGCCTCCGGAGGGGCGGGACGCATGCAGGACCTCTTCTTCTCGACGCGCGACTTCCGGCTGGAGAACGGCGACGTCCTGCCGGAGCTGCGCCTGGCCTACGTGACGCATGGGCGCCTTGCGCGCGACGGGCGCAACGCCGTGCTGCTCACGCATGGCTACACGAGCTCGCACCACATGGTGGAGAGCGGCGACGGCGCGGCCGAGGGCTACTGGGGCGGCCTGGTCGGGCCGGGCAAGGCGATCGACACCGACCGGTTCTTCGTCGTGTCGTCCAACATGCTGGGCTCGTCACATGGCTCGACGGGGCCCGGGAGCATCGACCCGCGCACGGGCAGGCCCTGGGGCCCGCGCTTCCCCGACATCTCGCTCGCCGACATCGTCGCCGCGCAGCGCGCGATGCTCGACGCGCTCGGCGTCGCGCGCCTCGCCGCCGTGGCGGGCCCGTCCTATGGCGGCTTCCAGGCCTTCCAGTGGGCGGTCTCCTTCCCCGGCTTCGTCGACGGCATCGTGCCGGCGATCTCCTCGCCGCGCTCGCCCGGCGGGCGCGAGAGCCTCGACCAGCTGGTCGCCTTCCTCGCACGGGACCCCAACTGGAATGGCGGCGACTACCATGCCGCGGGCGGCGTGCTGGAGACGCTGGTGCGGCTGCGCGTCGACACGCTGAAGCTCTACGGCATCGAGGAGCAGCTCGCAGCCTCGCATCCCGATCCCGCCGCGCGCGAGGCCGAGATCCAGCGCCGCGCGCGCGATTGGGCGACCGGCTTCGACGCCAACGCTCTGGTCGTGCTGCGCCGCGCGAACATCCGCTTCGACGTCGAGCCGCTCTTCGGGCGCATCCGCGCGCGCGTCCTCTACGTGCTCTCGCGCACGGACAGGATCTTCCCGCCCTCGCTCTTCGCGCGCGTGATGCCGGGCCTCGCGGCCGCGGGCGTGGCCGCGGAGTCCTTCGAGATCGACACCGACAAGGGCCATTCGAGCGGCGGCGCCGACGCCGCGAAATGGGCGCATGTGCTGCGGCGCTTCATGGACTCGCTGCCGGGGTGATAGAAGCGCCGTCGCATCGACACGCACACGGGGGAAGGATCATGGCAGGCATCACCGAACCGAAGGTCCACATGGGCACGATCAGCGGCGGCGAGGGGCGCGCGCTCTACGCCGCCAACCCGGTCGTGCTGCTGCCCATGGGCAGCCACGAGGACCAGGGGCCGCACGCGCCGATGGGCGACTACCTGCTGGCCGAGAAGCTCGCCGAGCTGATCGCGCTCGCCGCCTGCGCCAGGGGCACGCGCACGGTCTGCGCGCCGGTGCTCGCCTTCGGCGGCGCCGACTATTTCGGGCCGATGCCCGGCGGCATCGCGATCACGCCGGCGACGCTGACCGCGGTGATCACCGACATGGTCGCCTCGCTCCACCGCAACGGCCTGACGCGGATCGTGTTCATCAACGGCCATGGCGGCAACGTGGGCCCGATCGCCGAGGTGGCGCGCGAGGCCTACAGGCGCACCGGCCATGTCATGCCGAGCCTCTACCTCTGGCGCATCGCCTATGCCGCGATGCCGCGCCTGCTCGGCGCGGAAAAGGCGAAGGCGGTCGCCGGCCACGGCGCCGATCCGGTCACCAGCACGGCGATGCACCTCTTCCCCGAGCTCGTGCGCCGCGACCTGGTGCCCGACGGCAAGCCGCTCAAGCGCTGCGCCGAGCTCGACATCCCCTTCACCGCCCTTGGCTCCGGCAGCTTCGACGGCGCCGAGGTCGGGCTGCCGCACGAATACGAGGCGATCTACAACGACGGCGTCGCCGGTGGCGACCCGCGGCTCAGCTCGGCCGAGACCGGCAGGACGCTCACCGACTACCTCGTCGACGTCTGCTCGCGCTTCGTCGCGCACTACGCCGCGCGCACGAAGGCGTAGCCGGCAAGGGGGCGCCGCGGGACGGCGCCCCTCTCGCCGCTAGGCCGGGATGCCGCGCCAGGGGCGCTCGTCGAGCGGCGGCGTGGTGACGTCGTAGCGGTCGGTGATGCGCGGGGCCTTCGCCAGCCGCGCGATGTCGGGCACGGGCCGGCGCAGCTCGGGATCGTCGGCCACCGCGCGCTCGATCGTGTGCGCCGCGCGCAGCGTGAAGAGGTCGTTCGCCGCCGGCCCGGTGATCATCATCCCGAAGGGCGTGCCGGTCGGCTCGAGGCCCATCGGCAGCGACAGGCTGGGATTGCCCGTCAGCGAGATCATGTAGGTCGGCGAGAACCACTCGTAGTAGGTGCGCAGCTTCCGCCCGTCGATCTCGCCGAGGTAGAGCTGCTTCCACGAGAAGGGCGGCACCGCAACGGTCGGCGAGAGGATCAGGTCGTAGCCCTCGAAGACGCGCTGCACCTCGCGGTAGATGCGCGTCTGCTCGGCCTGCGCCCAGGCGACGTCGTCGGCCGAGTAGCGCAGCCC
The DNA here is from genome assembly GCA_041178225.1 of Pseudomonadota bacterium. Taxonomy (GTDB): domain Bacteria; phylum Pseudomonadota; class Alphaproteobacteria; order CACIAM-22H2; family CACIAM-22H2; genus CAIOSQ01. Next base: position 8,557 of record JBEGVV010000181.1, read on the forward strand.
CTCCTCGTAGTTCGCGACGATGTTGGGCCCGAGCAGCGCGCGGTGCGTGGCGTAGTTCGCGCGCTGCGACTGCAGCATGCCGGTGGCACGCAGCACGCCGAAGGCCTCGTGCGCGTGGCCCATGTCGGGCGCGACCTCGTCGCAGGCGTGGAAGAGGGGCTTGAGCCTGCGGATGCGCGCGCGGAAGCTGCGCGCGATGCGCCTGTCGACAGGGCAGGTCCCCCAGTCGCCCGTCCAGGCGACGCGCAGGCGCGACAGGTCGATGGCCTCGGGGTTGAGGAACATGTCGCCGTCGACCGCCCGCGACAGCGGGTCGGTGGGATCGAAGGCCGCCTGCGCCGAGAGCAGCAGGCAGGTGTCCGCGACGGTCCTGCCCATCGGCCCGAGCGTCGGGATCATGTTCCAGCCCTGGGCGCGCTTGTCGGTGGGCACGAGGCCAGGCGAGGGGCGGAAGCCGACGACGCCGCAGAACGCGGCGGGGATGCGCAGCGACCCGCCGCCATCCGAGCCCGTGCAGATCGGCAGCATGCCCGTCGCCAGCGCGACCGCCGAGCCGCCGGAGGAGCCGCCGGGGATGCGCTTCGGGTCGAAGGGATTGCCCGAGGGCCCGTAGACCGGGTTGTTGGAATTGGCGCCGGCGCCGAATTCCGGGACGTTGGTCTTGCCGACCACGATCGCGCCCGCCGCGCGGCAGCGCGCGACCATCGGGTCGTCGCGCCGCGAGCGGTTGCGCGCGAAGATCGGCGAGCCCTGGCTGTTGACCAGCCCCTCGGCGTCGTCGAGGTCCTTCACGCCGAGCGGCAGCCCGTGCAGCGCCGGCATCTCGTGGCCGCGCATCATCGCGCGCTCGGCCGCCCGCGCCTCCTTCTCGGCGCGCGGCCAGCACGTGTCGGTCAGCGCCTTGACGGCATGGTTCACCTTGTCGGCGCGCGCGCGGCAGCTGCGCAGCAGCTCCACGGGCGAGAGCTTCCTCGCGCCGATCAGGCGGCGCGCCTCGATGGCTGGCAGGTCGCAGGGCTCGGTCATCGTGGTCTCCCCTTGGCGGCTTCCTGGATGGCGTGCCAGACGCGCGCGGGCGTCATCGGCAGCTCGACATGCGCGACGCCGTCCGCGGCCAGCGCGTCGACGACGGCGTTGGCGACGGCGGCGGCGGCGCCGTTGGTCGGCAGCTCGCCCACCCCCTTGATGCCCAGGATGTTGTTGGGCGAGGGGTTGGAGGCGATCGCGTGCTCGAACATCGGAAGGTCCGCCGCGCGCGGCAGCGCGTAGTCCATCAGCGTCGCGGCGAGGAGCTGGCCGCTCTCGTCGTAGCGCGCGTCCTCGAGCAGCGCCTGCCCGATGCCGGTGGCGTAGCCGCCATGCAGCTGGCCTGCCAGCAGCATCGGGTTGACCACCGTGCCGACGTCCACGGCCGCGACGAAGCGCTCGAGCCGCACGACGCCCGTCCCGGGATCGACCTCGACCTCGCAGAGCGCGATGCCGGTGGGCCAGGTCTCGACCGTGTCGGCGAAGTCGGCGCGCCCCTCGATCGCGCCGGCGCGCGCGGCGAGCTCGAACAGGCCGATGCGCCGGTCGGTGCCGACGACGGCGAAGCCGCCGTCGCGGAACTCGATGTCGACCGTCGCGGCCTCGAGCACCTCGCCCGCGCGCGCGCGCGCCGCCTCGATCGCGGCGTCGGAGGCGCGCTTCATCGTCGTGCCCGAGACGATCATGGAGGAGGAGCCGCCGGTGCCGCCGCCGCGCGGGATCGTCGCGCTGTCGCCCTGGACGATGCGCACGCGCTCCGGCGGCACGCCGAACACGGCGGCGACGACCTGCGCGTAGGCGGTGGCGTGGCCCTGGCCCTGGCTCTGCGTGCCGGTGCGCGCCTCGATCGTGCCGTCGGCGCCGATCGTGATGATCGAGGTCTCGTCGCCCCAGCCGCCCGAGCCGTGGAGGTGGCAGGAGAAGCCGCGACCGCGGCGCAGGCCGCGCGCCGCCGAGGCCGCGCGCCGCGCGGCGTAGCCGGCCTCGTCGCCGATGCGCAGCGCCTCGTCCATCAGCCGCTGGAAGTCGCCGCTGTCGTAGAGGTAGCCGAGCGCGGTGCGATAGGGGAAGGCATCGCGCCGCACCATGTTGAGCCGGCGCAGCGCGACCGGGTCGCGGCCCGTCGCGCGCGCGGCCTCGTCGACGAGGCGCTCGACGAGCACGCCTGTCTCCGGCTTGCCGGCGCCGCGGAAGGCGTCGACCGGCGCGGTGTTGGAGAAGGCGCAGCGCATCGCGATGAAGGCGGCGGGGATGTCGTAGAGCGAGGTCAGCACCTTCGCCATGCCGCCCGTCGTGATCGTCGGCGTCACCGCCGAGACATAGGCGCCGTAGTTCGCGACCGCGTCGACGCGGATGGCGAGGAAGCGCCCGTCGGCGTCGAGCGCGAGCGCGGCCTCGGCCACGAGGTCGCGCGAATGCGTGTCGGCGAGGTGGTGCTCGGTGCGCTCCTGCACCCAGCGTACCGTGCGCCCGAGCGTCCTCGCGGCGAAGCAGGCCAGCGCCTGCTCGGGATAGGGCGGCAGCTTGGGCCCGAACCCGCCGCCGACGTCCTCGCTCACCACGCGCAGCGCCGCGCGCGGGATCTTCAGCACGTGGTCGCAAAGCAGGCGGTGGATGACATGCACGCCCTGCGAGGGCGTGGTCAGCGTGACGACGCCCGTGGCTGCGTCCCATTCGGCGAGCGCGGCGCGCGGCTCGACGTAGCTCGCGAGGATGCGGTTGGCGCGGAACGACACGCGCGCCACGTGCGCGGCGCGCGCGAAGGCCGCGGCGGTCGCGGCCTCGTCGCCCTTGCGCCAGTCGCAGACGAGGTTGCCCGGCGCCTCGTCGTGCAGCAGCGGCGCGCCGGGCAGCAGCGCCGCGTCGCCCGTGGTCACCGCGTCGAGCGGCTCCCAGTCGACCTCGATGGCCTCCGCGGCGTCGCGCGCGCGGTCGAGCGTGTCGGCGACGACCATGGCCACGATCTCGCCGACATGGCGCACGCGGCCCGGGGACATCGGCAGGCGCGGCGGCTCGACATGCCGCCTGCCATCGACGCCCTTGATCTCGACGAGGCAGGGATTGTGGCCGAGCCCTGCCGCCACCGTGTCCTCGGCGGTGTAGACCGCGGCGACGCCGGGCATCGCGCGCGCGGCGCCGGCGTCGATCGCGCGGATGCGGGCATGGGCGTGGGGCGAGCGCAGGAAGATCGCCTGCAGCGCGCCAACCGGCGCGCGGTCGGCGGCGAAGCGCCCGCCGCCGACCAGGAGGCGGGGATCCTCCAGCCGCCGCAGCGGCTGCCCGAGGCCGGGAAGGACGTCGTAGGCCATGCGTCTCCTCGTGCGAACCGCGCCACACTACTCCCGGCGGCGGCGCGCGGTCAGCGCCGATCGACGCGGTGGCGCCGCCACGGCCGCGCCGGGCGGGCGGAGATAGGCGACGACCATGTCGCCGACCAGCGCCTCGTAGGCGGCGACGCGGCGCGGGGCAAGCATGTCGCCCGCGAAGGCGGAGGACAGCGTCCAGCGGTTGGCGCAGTAGAAATAGCCGAGGCCCGCGAGCGCGATGTAGAGCGCGGTGGCGTCGACGTCGGCGCGGAAGACGCCCGCCGCGCGGCCGCGCGCGAGCAGGTCCTCGATCGTGGCGAAGAGCGGGTTGTAGAGCGCGCGGATGCGCGGCATCGCGCGCACGTGGCGCGCGCGGTGCAGGTTCTCCTCGTTCATCAGCGCGACGATCTCGGGATGCGCGCGGAACAGGCGGAAGGTGCCGCGCGCGAGGCGGCGCATGCCCTCCGCAGGGTCGAGCGCGCCGAAGGCGTCGGCGTCCTGGCCCGCGCGCAGCAGCGCGTAGATGCGCTCCAGCGCCGCCTTCCAGAGGCCTTCCTTGGAGCCGAAATGGTGGAAGACGAGTCCCTTCGCCACGCCGGCGTCGCGCGCGAGCGCGTCCATGCGCGCGCCGGCCAGCCCGCGCGCGGCGAACTCCCGCACCGCGGCATCGAGGATGGCGTCGCGCGCGCCCGCGGCGTCGCGCGTGCCCGGCCTGCGGCGTTGACGGGAAACGGCCATGGGTGCCAGAGTCCCCGTTGTTGACCAGCCGGTCAACAGAAGACCGCGCTGGGGAGGCGGGCTGGTGGCAGGCAAGGGGACGGGCACGGCGCGCATCGGGGTCGACGTCGGCGGCACCTTCACGGACGTCGTGCTGGCGACGCCCGACGGCCGGCTCTTCGTCAACAAGACGACCACGACGCCGCGCGACCCCGGCGAGGGCGTCGCCGCGGGCATCGCCGCCGTCCTCGCCGAGGCCGGGCTCGCGCCCGCCGCCGTGGCGGAGATCGTCCACGGCACGACGGTCGGCTCGAACACGATCCTGCAGAAGGCCGGCGCGCGCACCGGGCTGCTGGCCACGCGCGGCTTCCGCGACGTGCTGGAGATCGGGCGCATCCGCACGCCGGGCATGTTCGACATGGCGTGGTCCAAGCCCGAGCCGCTGGTGCCGCGGCGCTGGCGCCTCGAGGCGCGCGAGCGCGTCGCCGCCGACGGCTCGGTGGTGACGCCGCTCGACGAGGCCGGCGTGCGCGAGGCCGCCGCCTTCCTCCTCGCCGAGGGCGTCGAGTCCGTCGCCGTCGCCTTCATCAACAGCTACGCCAACGACACCCACGAGCGTCGCGCCGCCGCGATCCTGCGCGAGGCCGCGCCCGGGCTGCTGGTCACCGCGTCGTGCGAGGTGATGGCGGAGATCCAGGAATACGAGCGCACCAGCACCGCGGTCGTGAACGCCTACATCCTGCCGGCGATGCGCGGCTACCTCTCGCGCCTCGCCGAGCGCCTCGCGGCGATCGGCGTCGCCGCGCCGGTGCAGGTGATGGCCTCGAATGGCGGCATGGTCGGCCTCGCCGCGGCGCGCGAGCGACCGGTCTTCGCGGTGGGCTCGGGCCCGGCGGGCGGCGTCGCGGGCGCGGCCAGGCTCGGGCCGGTCATCGCGACGCCCGACCTCATCGTCTTCGACATGGGCGGCACGACCGCCAAGGCGGCGATCGTCGAGGGCGGCCAGCCCTCGCTCGTCACCGAGTACGAGTTCCGCGACGGCATCAGCACGCCCTCGCGCTTCACCAAGGGCGCCGGCTACATGCTGAAGGTGCCGGCGATCGACATCGCCGAGGTCGGCTCGGGCGGCGGCTCGCTCGCGCGCATCGACGCCGGCGGGCTCCTCGTCGTCGGCCCGCAGAGCGCGGGCGGCGATCCCGGCCCTGCCTGCTATGGCCGCGGCACGGAGCTGCCGACCGTGACCGACGCCAACATGGTGCTGGGCTACCTCAACCCCGAGGCGCTGGCGGGCGGCTCGCTGCGCGTCGACGCCGCGCTGTCGCGCCGCGCGGTGGAGGCGCATGTCGCGCGCCCGCTCGGCCTGGGGGTCGAGGAGGCCGCGCACGGCATCCGCCAGATCGCGAACGTCAACATGGCGCGCGCCATCCGCGCGGTGACGGTCGAGCGCGGCAAGGACCCGCGCGACCTCGCGCTGATGGCCTTCGGCGGCGGCGGCCCGCTGCACGCCGTCGACGTGGCGCGGCTGCTGGGCATGCGCCGCGTGCTGGTGAGCCCGGTCTCCGGCGTCTTCTCCGCCGCCGGCATGCTCGCCGCGGAGGCCGTGCACGAGTTCGTGCGCCCGATGCTGGTGCCGCTCGACGCCGCCGACCCGGCCGTCGTCGCCGCCGGCTTCGCGGCGATGGAGGCGGAGGGCCAGGCCGCGCTGGCGGGCGAGGGCTACGACCGCGCCGCGATCCGGCTGCGCCTCGCCGCCGACCTGCGCTACCTCGGCCAGTCCTCGCAGCTCACGGTGCCGGTGCCCGAGGGCGGCTTCGCGCGCGACGACATGGCAATGCGCTTCGAGCGCCTCTACCGCGACACCTTCGGCTACGTGGCCGAGGGCGAGCCGGTGGAGCTGGTCAACCTGCGGCTCTCCGCCATCGGCGTCGCGCAGAGCCGCATCGACTTCGCGCGGCTCGCGCTCGACCCCCGCGCGCTGGCCGGCGCGCATGGCGAGCGTCGCGTGTCCTTCGCGCGCGGTGCCGCGCCGGTCATGGCGCGGCTCGTGCCGCGCGCGGCGCTGGCCGCCGGGCCGGTGCAGGGCCCGGCGATCGTGGAGAGCTACGACACGACGATCGTCGTGCCGCCCGGCTGCGTCGCGCGCGCGGCGGCCGCGGGCTGCGTCGAGATCGAGATGGGAGACGACGATGCCTGAGGCTGGCGCGCCGCCTGGCGACCCGATCGCCTTCGCGGTGATCAAGAACGCGATGGACGCGATCGTCGACGAGGTCGCGTGGACGGTGATCCGCACCGCGCGCTCGGAGATCGTCAAGGACGTGATGGACTACTCGGCCGCGATCTGCGACGCGCGCGGCGAGATGGTCGCGCAGGCCAAGACCATCGCCCAGCACCTCGGCGCGATCCCCGAGGCGATGGAGGCGGTGAAGGCGCGCTGGAACGGGCGCCTCGCGCCCGGCGACGCGGTGATCATGAACGACCCGTACTCGGGCGGCATGCACCTGCCGGACATCTTCATGTTCTACCCGGTCTTCGCGGGCGCGGAGATCCTCGCCTGGACCGTGGTGATCTGCCACCACACCGACATGGGCGGCCGCGTGCCGGGCTCCAACGCCGCGGACAGCACCGAGATCTACCAGGAAGGCCTGCGCATCCCGCCGCTCAAGCTCTTCCATGCCGGGCGCATGGACGAGACGCTCGAGGCGATGATCGGGCTCAATGTCCGCGTCCCCGACCGCGTGCTCGGCGACCTGCGCGCGCAATACGCCGCCTGCCAGGTCGGCGCGCGCGAGATCGCAAGGCTGGTCGAGCGCCACGGCGCCGAGGGGTTGCGCGGCCACCTCGCCGCGCTGCTCGACTACGCCGAGCGCATGGCCCGCGCCGAGATCGCGACCTGGCCCAGGGGCACGTACCGCTTCGTCGACCACATCGACAGCGACGGCCTCTCCGACGCGCCGGTGCCGCTCGCCGTCGCCATCACCGTGCGCGAGGGCGGCTCGCTGCTCGTCGACTGGGCCGGCACCTCGCCGCAGGTGCGCGCGGCGATCAACTCGACGCTGTCCTTCACGAAGTCGAACGCCTTCCTGTCCGTGCGCTGCGCGCTGCGCGGCGACATCCCGAACAACGCCGGGGTGTTCCGCTGCATCGAGGTGACGGCGCCCGAGGGCAGCGTCCTCAACCCCGTCTCGCCCGCGCCGGTGGCGGCGCGCGCGCTGACCGGCTACCGCGTGATGGACGCGATGTTCGGCGCGCTGGCGCAGGTCGTGCCCGGCCTCATGCCGGCGGCGGGCGAGGGCGGCAACACGGTCGTGTGCCTCGGCGGCCGCCATCCCGACAACCGGCCCTTCATCGTCGTCGACATGATCAGCGGCTGCTGGGGCGGCCGCCCGGACCAGGACGGCATCGAGGCGATCACCAATCCCTCGCAGAACCTCTCCAACACGCCGGTCGAGGTGCTGGAGCGCCAGCACCCCGTGCGCATCGAGGAATACGCGCTCGTCCCCGACAGCGGCGGGCCGGGACGCTTCCGCGGCGGCATGGGCCTCTCGCGCAGCTACCGGCTGCTGGCCGAGGAGGCGGTGCTGCAGCTGCGCGCCGACCGCGTGCGCTTCGCGCCCTGGGGCCTCGATGGCGGCGGCGAGGGCGGGCGCAGCGGCAACTGGCTCGGCGAGGGCGAGGCGCGCCGCGCGCTGCCCGGCAAGGTCACGATGACGATGCGCCGCGGCGAGCTGCTGCTGCACCACCAGGCCGGCGGCGGGGGCCATGGCGACCCGCTGGCGCGCGATCCTCGCGCGGTGGCCCGCGACGTCTGGAACGGAAAGGTCGGCGCGCAGGCCGCGCGCGACGCCTATGGCGTCGTGGTCGCGGGCCCCGGGGCGCGGCTCGACGAGGAAGCGACCGCGCGGCTGCGCGCGGAGATGGCAGTCAACCGGCCGTGAGGCGGCCAAGCAGGGGAGGAAGACGACCATGACCGGCATGAACGGAATCACGCGCCGCGCGGCGCTCGCGACGGGCACGGCCATCCTCGCGGCGCCCGGCGTGGCACGCGCGCAGGAGGAGAAGCTCTCGGTGCGCCTCGACTTCTCGCCCTGGGGCGTGCAGGCGGCGATGCACCTCGCCGAGGCGAAGGGCTGGTTCCGCGAGGCGGGCCTCGCGGTCGACGTGCAGGACGGCCGCGGCAGCGGCAACACGCTGCAGCTCGTCAATGCCGGCCAGGCCGATGTCGGCCAGATCCAGGTCGGCCTCGTGGCGCAGGCGCGCGAGCAGGGCGCCACGCTGCGCGCCTTCGCGGGCTTCGGCCGGCGCACGGACCTCTCGGTGCTCGTCGACCGCGACAGCCCGATCCAGCGCGTGCAGGACTTCCGCGGCAAGAGCATCGTCGTCTTCGCGGCCAGCCCCTGGGCGCCCTTCATCGACGCCTGGCTGCGCGCCGGCGGCCTCGACCGCACGAGCGTCAACGTGATGTTCGTCGATCCGGCCGCGCTCTGGGGCACCTATACCGCCAAGCGCGCCGACGGCCTGATGTCGACCACGCCCTCGGCGCTGCCGGTGGCCGAGAAGCCGCGGCCGAGCAAGGCGATCCAGGCCGACGACGCGGGCGTCGCCTTCCCGAGCTACGGCCTCGTCGCCACCGAGGCGACGCTGCGCGCGCGCGGCCCCGCGCTCAAGCGGCTGGTGGCGACGCAGCAGCGCGCCTGGGCGCATCTCGCCGCCAACCCCGACGACGGCGTCGAGGCGATGATCCGCCAGCGCCCCGACGCCAAGCTCGACCGCGACGTGCTGCGCGCGCAGGTCAGGCTGACGATCGAGTTCTTCGACACGCCCGCGACGAAGGGCAAGCCTGTCGGCTGGCAGGCCGAGCAGGACTGGACCGCGGCCCTGCGCGCGCTCGAGGCCGCGGGCGCGATCAAGCCGGGCTGGAAGGCCGGCGACTACTTCACCAACGACCTCGTCGGCTGACGCCGTCGCGATGGCGGCCTGCGTCGAGATCCGCGGGGCGGGCAGGACCTACGCCTCGGAGCGCGGCCCGGTGGTCGCGCTCCGGGGCGTCGACCTCGACGTGCGCGAGGGCGAGTTCCTCGCGCTGCTCGGGCCCTCGGGCTGCGGCAAGAGCACGCTGCTGCGCTGCATCGCCGGCCTCGATCGCGCGAGCGAGGGCGAGGTGCGCCTGCGCGGCCGCCCGGTCGAGGAGCCGCCCGAGGGGCTCGGCATGGTCTTCCAGCGCGACGTGCTGGTGGACTGGCGCAGCATCCGCGACAACGTGCTGCTCGCGGCGGAGTTCCAGGGGCTCGCGCGGCGCGACCATGCCGCGCGCGCCGACGCGCTGCTCGCGCGCTTCGGCCTCGGCGCCTTCGCCGACCGCAGGCCATGGGAGCTCTCGGGCGGCATGCGCCAGCGCGCCGCGATCTGCCGCGCGCTGCTCTGCGAGCCGGCGATCCTGCTGATGGACGAGCCCTTCGGCGCGCTCGACGCCATGACGCGCGACGACCTCAACGTCGAGCTCGCGCGCATCCAGCAGGATGGCGGGCGCACGGTCGTCTTCGTCACGCACTCGATCCCCGAGGCGGTCTACCTCGCCGACCGGGTCGCGGTGATGTCGCCGGGCCCGGGCCGCGTCGTCGAGGTGATGGACATCGACCTGCCGCGGCCGCGGCCGCTGGCGCTGCGCGAATCCCCCGAGTTCGCGCGCCATGTCCGCGCCATCCGCGCCCTCTTCGCGCGGCTCGGCGTGGCGAAGGAATAGCCCATGGCCAGGAGCCGCGCCGAGGCCGGACAGGGGATCCTCGCCACGCTCGGCGTGCTCGCCGGGCTGCTGCTGCTCTGGGAGGTCGCGGTGCGCGTGCTGGCGCCGCCGCCGATCCTGCTGCCCGCGCCCTCGGCCATCGCCGTCGAGCTCGCCGACGCGCCGCGCTACTTCCTGCGCCATGCCGCCTTCACGCTCTGGACCACGCTCGCCGGCTTCGCGCTCTCGGTCGTGCTCGGCGTCGCGCTCGCGGTCGCGATCGTCGCCTCGCGCTGGGCCGACCGCGTCGTGACCACGATCCTCGTCGTGCTGAACTCGCTGCCCAAGGTCGCGCTGGCGCCGCTCTTCGTGATCTGGATGGGCACCGGCGCCGAGCCGAAGATCGCCATCGCGGTCATGCTCGCCATCTTCTCGATCGTCGCCGACGTCGCGCTGGGCCTGCGCTCGGTCGACCCGGAGGCGCTGGCGCTGGCGCGCGTCCACCGCGCGGGCGCCTGGCGGATCCTGTGGAAGCTGCGCCTGCCCAACGCGCTGCCCGCGCTCTTCGTCGGCATGAAGGTCTCGATCAGCTTCGCGCTGGTCGGCGCCATCGTCGGCGAGTTCGTCGGCGGCTCCTCGGGCCTCGGCCACGTGATCCTGGTCGCGCAGGGGCAGTTCGACACCGTGCGCGTCTTCGCCGCGCTGGTCGTGCTCGGCGTCGCCGGCACGCTGCTCTTCTACCTCGTCGAGTTCGCCGAGCGCCTCGCCATCCCCTGGCACGTCTCGCAGCGCTGAGGCGTCTCAGCGCGGGCCGGCGACCGGCAGGTCGCCCGCGACCGTGGCCCGCCGCGCGACGCGGCGGAAGCGCCTCGCGTCGTAGGGGCGGCCGCGATGCAGCAGGCAGCGGTTGTCCCAGATCATGAGGTCGCCGGTGCGCCAGCGATGGCGCAGGCAGAAGCCGGGGTTCGAGACATGCGCGACCAGCGCGGCATGCAGCGCGCGCCCCTCCTCGAGCGGCAGCCCGCCGACCTCGCCGCCGGTGTTGGCGGTGAAGAACAGCGAGCGCCGCCCGCCGCGGTCCGGATGCACGCGCACCAGCGGGTGGCTCGCGGGCGGGAAGGCCTCGCGCACCTCCGGCGCCAGCGGCGGCAGCGAGGGGAAGAGGCGCTGGTCGTAGCCGTAGTCGTGCACCATGTGCAGCGGCTCGATGCGCCGCCGCGTCGCCTCGTCGAGCGCGTCATGGGCAAGGAACATGTTCGAGAACTCGGTCTCGCCATCCGCCGCCTCGCCGGGCAGCGCCTCGATCGCGTAGAGCAGCGAGCAATAGGACGGCACGAAGCGGTAGGAGCTGTCGGTGTGCCAGAGCTCGTTGAGCTTCTGCGCCACCAGCCGCGGGTCGTCGGGCGCCATCGTGCGGCCGTCGGCGTCCACGTTCGCGACGTTGTAGAAGGTCGGCCGCGCGCGTGTCTTGCCCTGCTCGGGGAAGACCTCGAGCGGCCCGAAGCACGCGGCCACGCGGGCCTGCTGGCCCTCGTCGAGGCGCTGGTCGCGCACGCACAGGAAGTGATGCGCCTGCAGGGCCTCGCGCAGGAACGCGGCGACGGGCGGCGCGACGCCGGCGGCGAGGTCGAGGCCGCGGATCGCCGCGCCGAGGGCGGGTCCTAGCGGCTCGATCGTCGCGCCTTCGGGAGGGGATGGGCACGGCATGGCAGGGGCTCCGCGGACGACGTGCGAGCCTCGCGCGGCCCCCGGTCCAGTGCAACGCTCCCGTGCGCGCGGCGCGCGCGGGGCAGGCGTGTTCAGCGGCGCGTGATTCGCTGTAGGATCGCCGCCTCGACCATTCCCAAGGGGGAGACGAAACGTGAAGCTGGTTCGCTTTGGCCAGCCTGGCAGCGAGAAGCCGGGCATCATCGACGCGCAGGGCGCGATCCGCGACCTCTCCGGCATCGTGCCGGACATCGGCGGCGCCGTGCTGGAGGCCGCGAGCCTCGACAGGCTGCGCAAGCTCGACCTCTCGAAGCTGCCGACCGCCCCCGCGGGCGTGCGGCTGGGCGCCTGCGTCGGCGGCGCGCGCAACTTCTACGCGGTCGGCCTCAACTACGTCGACCACGCCAAGGAGACGAACTCCCCGATCCCGAAGGAGCCGATCCTCTTCAACAAGGCGACGTCCTGCATCGTCGGCGGCAACGACGACATCATGATCCCCAGGGGCTCGGTGAAGACCGACTGGGAGGTCGAGCTCTGCGTCGCCATCGGCAAGCGCGCGCGCTATGTCAGCGAGGCGGAGGCGCTGTCCTACGTCGCCGGCTACTGCGTGTGCAACGACGTGTCCGAGCGCGAGTACCAGATGGAGCGCGGCGGGCAGTGGATGAAGGGCAAGGGCTGCGAGACCTTCGGCCCGATCGGCCCCTGGCTCGTCACCGCCGACGAGATCAAGGACGTCCAGAACCTCTCGATGTTCCTCGAGGTCAATGGCGAGCGCGTGCAGAAGGGCTCGACCAGCACGATGATCTTCGGCGTCGCGCACATCGTGCACTACATGTCGCAGTTCATGGTGCTCGAGCCGGGCGACCTGATCACGACGGGCACGCCGCCCGGCGTCGGCGCCGGCTTCAAGCCGCCGCGCTTCCTGAAGGCCGGCGACCGCATGCGCGTGGGCATCGAGGGCCTCGGCGAGCAGAACCAGGCCGTCGTCGCCTGGCGTTGATCGCCTGCCACGGGGGGACGCGCGGAAGCCCCGCGCGTCCCCATCTCTTTGCGGCGCGGCGATGAGCCGGCCACCCGTCCCCTTCACCGCCGCCGGGATCGCCCGCGGCCTCGCGCGCGGCTCGGCGCTGTCGCCCGGCGTGCTGGCCTACGGCGTCGTCTTCGGCGTGCTCGCCGGCGAGGCCGGGCGCAGCGCGCTCGAGGCGGTGCTGATGAGCGCCTTCATCCATTCCGGCAGCGCGCAGCTCGCCGCGCTCCAGGGCCTCGCCACGGGCCCCTTCGTCGCGCCGATCGTGGCGACGATCCTGCTCACCAACGCGCGCTACGTCCTTTACGGCGCCGCGCTGCGCGGCTGGTACGGAGCCGCGCCGCCCGCCGGCGTCTGGCCCAGCCTCTTCCTCCTCGGCGACGGCAACTGGGCGATGGCGATGAAGGAGCACGATCAGGGGCGCCATGATGGCGGCTTCCTGCTGGGTTCCGGCCTCGCGCAATTCGTGCCCTGGACGATCGGCACCTGGATCGGCCACGCCACCGGATCGGCCATCGCGGATCCGCGCCGCTTCGGCATGGACTTCATGATCGTCGCGCTCGCCGCGGCCATGGCCACGGCCTTCTGGCGCGGACGCGCGAGCCTCGCGCCGGCCGGGGTGGCGCTGGCCACGGCGCTGGCGGTGCATGCATGGATGCCCGGCGGCTGGACGGCGCTCGCCGCCGGGCTCGCCGGCGCCGCCACCGCGTGGGTGCTGCATGACGACGAGCGCTGACTTCCTGCTCGCGCTCGCGGCGATGGCCGCGGCGTCCTATGCCTGCCGGCTCGGCGGCTTCGCGGCGATGCGCTTCGTGCGCGCCACGCCGCGGATCGAGGCCGCGCTGCGCGCGGTGCCGCTCTCGGTGATGATCGGGATCGTCGCGCCGTCGCTCGGCACGTCCGGCCCGGCGGAGTGGATCGGCCTCGCGGCGGTCGCGCTCGCCATGCGCCTCACCGGCAACAACGACCCGCTTGCCGCCATGATCGGCGTCGCCGCGGTCGCCGCGGCACGCGCGCTGGGGATGTGAGCGAAGCTTGCGCTTGTCGCCACGCACGCCTTCGCTAATGTCGCGGCGGGACGAGGGGAGCATGCGGGCGTGAGCGAGATCCGGGCGACGACCGATGGCGGGCGGGCAGTGACGCTGCGCTTCGAGAAGGCGGAGTACGAGGCGCGCCTTGCGCGCGCGCGCGCGGAGATGGCGCGCCGCGGCCTCGCGGCGCTGCTGCTCTACGCGCAGGAATCGCACTACTACCTGACCGGCTTCGACAGCGGCGGCTACGTCTTCTACCAGTGCGGCGTCGCGACGGCCGATGGCCGGCTGGTGCTGCTCACGCGCCGGCCCGACCTCGCCCAGGCGCGCGACACCTCGCTCTACGACGACATGCGCATCTGGTACGACGCCGAGGACCAGGACCCCGCGCGCGAGCTGCGCGGCATCCTCGAGGAGCTCGGCCTGCGCGGCGAGCGCGTGGGCATCGAGCTCGCGACCTATGGCCTCACGGGCTTCAACCACCAGCTCACGCGCGACGCGCTCGACGGGTTCTGCGCGCTGGTCGACGCCTCGGACCTCGTGCGCGCGCAGCGCCTGACGAAGTCGCCGGCGGAGCTCGGCTTCGTCCGCCGCGCCGCCGCGCTCGCCGACGACGCGATCGCGGCGATGGTCGACGCCGCCGGCGAGGGGACGATCGACAGCGCGATCACCGCCGCCGGCGTCGCCGCGATGCTGCGGGGTGGCGGCGACATGCCGCCCGCCGGGCCGCTGGTGAATTCCGGGCGGCGCGCGGTCTATGGCCGCGGCGTCGGCGGGCCGCGTCGCCTCGACGCGCAGGACCAGGTGATGCTGGAGCTGTCCGCCTCGTTCTGCCGCTACAACGCCTGCATCGAGCACAGCGTCGCGATCGGCACGCCGCGCGCGCGCCAGGTGGAGATGTTCGACGTCGCGCGCGACACGCTCGCGGCGATGACCGAGGCCGCGCGGCCCGGCGAGCCCGTGGGCCGCATCGCCGAGGTCTTCCTCGAGCGCCTGGACCGCGCGGGATTCGCGCGCCAGCGCTTCGCGGCCTGCGGCTATTCGCTCGGCGCCACGTTCAGGCCGACCTGGATGGACGTGCCGCCGATGATCCATGCCGGCAACCGCCAGCCGCTCCTGCCGGGCATGACGCTCTTCCCGCACGTGATGCTCGGCGACATGGACGCAGGCATCGCCGCGGGCGTGGGCTGGACGATCCTGGTCGGGGAGCGTGGCGCGGAGGTGCTGAGCCGCCTGCCGCTCGAACTGCACCGCCGCTGAGCGCGCAGCAGGCGCCGCGCGGCGCGGGGACGGGGTGGCGATGGAACGAGCTGGCGGGAAGAGCGTCGCGTGCATCGGGCTCGCCGCCGTGGCGCGCGTGCTCGGCGTCCCCGCGATTCCCCCCGTGCCGACCAAGGTCCAGGCGCTCTCCTTCCACGAGGCCTGCGGTGGCGCGGCGGCGGTCGCGGCAACGACGGTCGCCGCCGCCGGCCACCGGGCGCTCCTCGCCTCGGCCATCGGCGACGACGCGGTCGGCGACAGGCTCGCGCGCGAGCTCGCGGCGCGCGGCGTCGACGTCTCGCGCCTCGCGCGCCTCGCGGGCGCCGCCACGCCCACGGCCGCGACCATCCGCGCGGCGGATGGCGGCAGCCTCGTGGCGATGCATCGCGGCGCGCCCGCCGAGCCGGCCGCGGCCCATGCCGATGCGCTCGGCGCCTGCGATGCGCTCGTCGCCGATTCCTCCTGCCCTGTGCTCGCCTCGCGCGCCTTCGCGGTCGCGGCGCCGCGCGGCGCGGCGCGCGTGCTCGAGCTCGCGGCGGGCGAGGAGGTCGCCGCGGGCCTCCTCGCGCAGGCGAGCCATGTCGTGCTGCTCGCGCCCGACGCCGACCCGCGCGCGGCGCTCGACGCCGCGGGCGCGGCGGATCCCATGCGCATCGCGCTCGGCGCCGGCTTCTCGCTCGCCTGGGCCGGCCATGGCGCCGCTGGCGCGTTGCCGTCGCCCGCCGGCGCGCCCGCCGCCGCGCGCCCAGCGCCCGGCGTCTTCGCGGGCGCGCTCGCGCTCGCGCTCGCACGGGGCGACGCCTGGCCCGAGGCCCTGCGCGCCGCCGCGCTGGCGGCCGCGCGCGAGGCCGCCGCGCCCTCGACCGCCTTCGCCACGCCCTGAACGGCGACACGCATCCACGCGAAAGGAACCCGCATGCCCACGACGATCCTCGAGGACATCCGCCTTGCCGACGGCACGCCGGCCGCGATCACCATCCGCGACGGCCGCATCGCGGCGATCGGCGCGCCGCCGCCGCCGATGCCGGGCGAGGAGCGCATCGACGGCGGCGGCGCGCTCGCGCTGCCGGGCCTCGTCGAGGCGCACGCGCATCTCGACAAGACGCTGCTTGGCATGAAGTGGTACCGCAACGAGGTCGGCCCCAGCCTCGTCGACAAGATCGACAACGAGCGGCTGCAGCGCCGCGTCCTCGGCATCGACCCCGCGCGGCAATCCGCGCGCCAGGTCGTGCTCGCGCTGTCGAAGGGCTCGACGCATATCCGCACCCATGTCGACGTCGACACGGAGATCGGCCTCTCGGGCATCGAGGGCATCCTCGCGACGCGCGAGCGCTTCCGCGACGAGGTCGACATGCAGGTCGTCGCCTTCCCGCAGAGCGGGATGCTGGTGCGGCCGGGCACGCTCGAGCTGATGGAGGCGGCGATGCGCGCGGGCGCCGACGTCGTCGGCGGCCTCGACCCATGCGCCATCGACCGCGACCCGCGCGCGCATCTCGACGCCGTCTTCGCGCTCGCCCAGAAATTCGGTGCCCCGGTCGACATCCATCTCCACGAGCCCGGCGAGCTCGGCGGCTTCTCGATGGAGCTGGTCATCGAGCGCACGAAGGCGCTGGGCATGCAGGGCCGCGTGGTGGTGAGCCACGCCTTCTGCCTCGGCATGGCCGACGCGGCCTACGTTGCACGGCTCGTCGACATGCTCGCCGAGGCACGCGTGGCGATCATGAGCCATGGCGCGCCCTATCGCCCCGTCCCCTCGGTCCGGCAGCTCCACGAAGCGGGCGTGGTCATGTGCTGCGGCTCCGACGGCATCCGCGACACCTGGGGCCCCTACGGCAATGCCGACATGCTCGAGCGCGCGATGATCGTCGGCCTGCGCAACAACCTGCGCCGCGACGACGAGGTCGAGCTCGCGCTCGACATGGTCACCCATGGCGGCGCGAAGGCGATGGAGCTCGAGGGCTACGGCCTCGCGGCCGGCTGCCACGCCGACATCGTGCTGGTCGACGCGCAGGCGCCCGCCGAGGCGGTGGCCGAGCGCCCGCCGCGGCGCCTCGTGCTCAAGCGCGGGCGCGTCGTCGCGCGCGACGGCAAGGCGCTGGCGACCGCGCCCTGAGGCGGCGCGCGGCGCTTGGCAGCCGCGGCCCCGGCGCGCGAAGATCGCGACCCACCCAGAGCATGGCGGTCCCAATGGCACGGCACACCTTCTTCTGCGTCGACGCGCATACCTGCGGCAACCCGGTGCGGGTCGTGGCCGGCGGGTTCCCCTGGCTCGAGGGCGCGACGATGATGGAGCGCAGGCTCGACTTCCTCGCGCGCCACGACTGGATCCGCACCGGCCTGATGTTCGAGCCGCGCGGCCACGAGGTGATGTCCGGCTCGATCCTCTACCCGCCGACGCGGCCGGACTGCGACGTCGGCGTCCTGTTCATCGAGGTCTCGGGCTGCCTGCCGATGTGCGGCCACGGCACGATCGGCACCGTGACGGTGGCGATCGAGCGCGGCCTGGTGACGCCGCGCACGCCGGGCGTGCTGCGCCTCGACACGCCTGCCGGCCTGGTCGTCGCGGAGTACACGCAGGTCGGCGAGTACGTGGAGTCCGTGAAGCTCACCAACGTGCCGGCGTTCCTGCACACGAGGGACCTCGAGATCGTCGACCCGGAGCTCGGGCCGCTCAGGGTCGACGTCGCGTATGGCGGGAACTTCTACGCGATCGTCGAGCCGCAGGGCCGCTACACGGACCTGTCGGACTTCGCGGCGACCGAGATCCAGCGCATGAGCCCGCGCATCCGC
Source organism: Pseudomonadota bacterium (assembly GCA_041178225.1). Classification (GTDB taxonomy): domain Bacteria; phylum Pseudomonadota; class Alphaproteobacteria; order CACIAM-22H2; family CACIAM-22H2; genus CAIOSQ01. The sequence goes on from JBEGVV010000181.1 coordinate 26,140, forward strand.
CGCCTCGTCAACGAGGCCGGTACCTTCGTCCACCCCGAGAACCCGAACATCAAGGGCTGCACCCACGTGCAATGGACGGGGCGGCCGACCCAGCCCGGCGCGCAGGGCCGCAACGCCGTCTTCTACGGCGACAAGGCGATCGACCGCAGCCCCTGCGGCACGGGCACCTCGGCGCGGCTGGCGCAGCGCTGGTCGCGCGGCCTGCTCAAGACCGGAGAGGACTTCGTGCACGAGAGCATCATCGGCTCGATGTTCACCGGCGGGGTGAAGGCCGAGGCGAGCGTGGGCAACTACGCGGCGATCATCCCGACGATCGAGGGCTGGGCGCGCGTCACCGGCCTCAACACGATCTTCATCGACGACCGCGATCCCTACGCGAAGGGCTTCATCCTGCAGTAGGGGCGGCGCCGGGGAAGAACGGCGCCAGCGCGCGGCGTATGCGCGCGAGCGGCGCCTCGCCCCCCGCGGGGATCGCGAAGCGCTCGCCGGTGATGCGCTCGAAGGCGTCGATGTAGACGCGCGCCGTCGCGACGACGACCTCCTCGGGAATGGGCGGGATCTCGTCGCGATAGGGATCGCAGCGCGCCGCGACCCAGCTGCGCATGAAGTCCTTGTCGAAGCTCTCGGGGCGCTGGCCGGCGGCGAGGCGCGCGGGATAGCTGCCCGCGAACCACCAGCGGCTGGAATCCGGCGTGTGGATCTCGTCGGCGAGCACGATGCGGCCCTCGGGATCGAGGCCGAATTCGTATTTCGTGTCGGCGAGGATCAGCCCGCGCGCCGCGCCGACCTCCTGGCCGCGCGCGAAGAGCGCGAGCGCGTGGCGGCCCAGCTCGTCCCACTGCGCGGCGGTCAGCAGGCCGCGCGACAGGATCTCGTCCGGCGTCAGCGGCTCGTCGTGGCCGCCGTCGAAGGCCTTCGTGGTCGGGGTCAGGATCGGCGCCGGCAGGCGCTCGTTGTCGCGCAGCCCGTCGGGGAAGTCGTGGCCGTACATGCGCCGCGCCCCGGCCTTGTACATCGTCAGGATCGAGGTGCTGGTGGTGCCGGCGAGGTAGCCGCGCACGACGACCTCCACGGGCAGGATGTCCAGCCGCCGCGCCACGACGACGTTCGGGTCGGGGTAGGAGACCACGTGGTTCGGGCAGATGTCCCGCGTCGCCTCGAACCAGAAGCGCGCGGTCTGCGTCAGCACCATGCCCTTCCACGGGATGGCGCCGAGGATGCGGTCGAAGGCGCTGATGCGGTCGCTGGCGACGATGATCCGCCGGCCATCGGGCAGGTCGTAGTTGTCGCGCACCTTGCCGCGGTAGTGGCCGGGCAGCTCGGGGATGGTCGCGTCGGGAAGGACGCTGTGCGCGTCGGCGCGGATCTCTCGGTCCATGGCGCGGAGTATCCAAGCCCCGCGCCCCGCGCAAGCCCTTCCGCGCCCCGTGCTGGCGGCGGCATGGAAGTTGCGTCTAGGGTGGAGATGCCCCGGGTGGTCCGCCCGGGGCCGGCCCGCCCCCTGACTGCGGAGGATCCGCCCGCATGACCTGGTCCATCGTCGCCCATGACCGCGACACAGGCGAGATCGGCGTCGCCGTCGCGACGCGGTTCTTCGCCGTCGGCGCGATCGTCCCGCATGTCGAGCCCGGCGTCGGCGCCATCGCCACCCAGGCGCTGGTCAATCCCTTCTACGGCATCGATGGCATGAAGCTGCTGCGCGCGGGCCTCCCGGCTTCCGAGGCGATGGCGCGGCTGCTCGAGCTCGATGCCGGCCGCGCGTCGCGCCAGGTGCACATGATCGACGCAGCCGGCCGCTCGATTGCCCATACGGGAGGCAATTGCGTCGACTGGGCCGGCCATGTCGTGCACGAGGGCTTCTCGGTGGCCGGCAACATGCTGGCCGGCGAGCGCGTCGTGCGCGACACCGCCGCCGCCTTCGCCGCCACGAAGGGGCTGAAGCTGGCCGAGCGCTTCCTCGCCGCGCTCGAGGCGGGCGAGGCCGCGGGCGGCGACAAGCGCGGCAAGCAGTCCGCGGCGATCCGCATCCACGCGACCGAGGCCTGGCCCGCGCTCGACATCCGCGTCGACGACCACGCCGACCCGCTGCCCGAGCTGCGCCGCCTCTACCAGGTCAGCCAGGAGCGCTGGGCGATCTTCCGGACCTTCATGGCGACCCGCGCCGACTACGCGGGGACCATCGACCGCGACGTCATCAACGCGGCGATCGAGGCGGCGACGGCCCGCGCATGACGGCGCTCCTCGAGGTCCGCGACCTGCGCACCTGGTTCGACGGCGATGGCGGCACCTACCGCGCCGTCGACGGGATCTCGTTCTCGCTCCAGGCCGGGCGCACGCTCGGCATCGTCGGCGAGTCGGGATGCGGCAAGTCCGTGACCTCGCTCTCGATCATGGGGCTGGTGCCGATGCCGCCGGGGCGCATCGCCGGCGGCGAGATCCTGTTCGAGGGCGTCGACCTGCTGAAGCTCGACGCCGAGGCGCTGCGCGACCTGCGCGGCGCGCGCATGGCGATGATCTTCCAGGAGCCGATGACGAGCCTGAACCCGGCCTACACGGTCGGCGAGCAGATCGTCGAGGGCATCCTGCGGCACCAGGCCATCGACCGCGCCGCCGCGCGCGCGCGCGCGATCGAGATGCTGCGCCTCGTGCGCATCCCCGCGCCCGAGCAGCGCTTCGACGAGTACCCGCACAAGCTCTCCGGCGGCATGCGCCAGCGCGCGATGATCGCGATGGCGCTGGCCTGCGGGCCGCGGCTGCTGATCGCCGACGAGCCGACCACCGCGCTCGACGTCACGATCCAGGCCCAGATCCTCGACCTGCTGCGCCGCCTGCGCGAGGAGACGGGGACGGCGATCATCCTCATCACCCACGACCTTGGCGTGATCGCCGAGCTCGCCGACGACGTCGTCGTCATGTACGCGGGCCAGATCGTCGAGCGCGCGCCGGTCCGGCGGCTCTTCGAGGCCGCGCAGCACCCCTACACGATCGGCCTTCTCGGCGCGATCCCCGAGCTCGACCGCCGGCGCGCGCGCCTCGCCACCATCGAGGGCACGGTGCCGGACCTGGGCGCGGAGCTGCCGGGCTGCCGCTTCGCGCCGCGCTGCCCCTTCGCGCAGCCGCGCTGCCGCGCCGACGCGCCGTCCCTGCGCGAGGTCGAGCCCGGCCACGAGGCGGCATGCTGGCGCGCGCCGCTCGGGGACGACGCATGAGCGCGCCGGCGCCGATCCTGGTCGCGCGCGACCTCGTGAAGCACTTCCCGGTGCGCAAGGGCCTGTTCGGCCGCGTCGCCGCGCAGGTCAAGGCGGTGGATGGCGTGTCGCTCGAGATCGCGCCGGGCGAGACGCTGGCGCTGGTCGGCGAGTCCGGCTGCGGGAAGTCGACGCTGGGCCGCATGCTGCTGCGGCTGATCGACCCGACCTCCGGCACGATCTCCTTCATGGGCGAGGACCTGACGCGGCTGGGCGAGGCCGAGATGCGCGCGCGCCGCCGCCACATGCAGATCGTCTTCCAGGACCCGTATGCCTCGCTGAACCCGCGCATGACGGTGGCGGACATCGTCGGCGAGCCGCTCAAGCTGCATGGCATCGTGCCGCCCGCGGGCCGCGCCGCGCGGATCGCCGAGCTGCTCTCGCTGGTCGGGCTCAGGCCCGAGCACGCGCAGCGCTATCCGCACGAATTCTCGGGCGGCCAGCGCCAGCGCATCGGCATCGCCCGCGCGCTCGCCGCCGAGCCCAGGCTGATCGTCGGCGACGAGCCGGTCTCCGCGCTCGACGTCTCGGTGCAGGCGCAGGTCATCAACCTGCTCAGGGACCTCCAGGCGCGGCTCGGCCTCGCGCTGGTGCTGATCGCCCACGACCTCGCGGTGGTGAAGCATGTCGCGACGCGCGTCGCGGTCATGTATCTCGGCCGCATCGTCGAGGAGGGACCGGCCGAGGACATCTTCGCCGCGCCGCGCCATCCCTACACGCAGGCGCTGGTCGCCGCGATCCCGCGTCCGGACCCCTCGGCGCCGCGCCGCGCGCTGCTGCTCGAGGGCGACGTGCCCAGCCCGATCGACCCGCCCCCGGGCTGCCGCTTCCACACGCGCTGCCCGCACGCCCGGGCGCGATGCCGCGAGGAGGACCCGGTCCTGTCCGGCGCGCCGCGCGCCACGGCCTGCCATTTCTGGACCGACATCGCCGCCGACCTGCCGCAGCCGCGCCCGCCCGGGCCGGGCCAGGCGCGGCTCGAGCGCCTGCAGCGACGCTTCGCCGATGCCGGGGTTGCGCCGGGCTGACCGCGCGCCACCCTTCAACCCCGATCCCCCAGGAGAGTCCCCCATGACCCATCGCTTCGCCGCCAGGCTGCTCTGCGCGACCTTCCTCGCCGCCGCCTCCGCCGCCATGCCCGCCGCCGCGCAGACGCTGCGCATCGGCCTCGCCGAGGATCCCGACGCGCTCGACCCGACGACCGCGCGCACCTTCGTCGGGCGGATCGTCTTCGCCTCGCTCTGCGACAAGCTCTTCGACATCGACGCGAAGCTGGCCGTCGTGCCGCAGCTCGCCACGAAGCACGCCTGGGGCGCGGACGGGAAGGAGCTGACGATCTCGCTGCGCGACGGCGTGCGATTCCACGACGGCGAGAGGATGGACGCCGCGGCGGTGAAGTACTCGCTCGAGCGGCATCTCCGGATGCAGGGCTCGTTCCGCCGCGCCGAGATCTCGGTCGTGCAGTCGGTCGACGTCGTCGACCCGCTGACCGTGAAGCTGACGCTCTCCGCGCCCTTCTCGCCGCTGATCGCGGCGCTCACGGACCGCGCGGGCATGATCGTGAGCCCGAAGGCGGCGGAGGCCGCGGGCGCGCAGTTCGGCAACCGGCCGGTCTGCGCCGGGCCCTTCCGCTTCGTCGAGCGCGTGGCGCAGGACCGCATCGTGCTCGAGCGCTTCGCCGACTACTGGGACAAGTCCCGCATCCATGTCGACAAGGTCGTCTTCCAGCCGATCCCCGACTCCACGGTGCGGCTGGCCAACCTGCAGGCGGGCGGGCTCGAGCTGATCGAGCGCGTCCAGCCGACCGACATCCCGCAGATCAAGCGCAACAACCGCCTCGCCCTGTCGCTCTCCGACGAGCTCGGCTACCAGGGGCTCACGCTCAACGTCGCCAATGGCGACCGCGCGAAGGGCGCGATCGGCGACCGGCGCGTGCGCGAGGCGCTGGAGCTCTCGATCGACCGCGCGGTCATCAACCAGGTCGTCTACAACGGCGACTACGTGCCGACCGCGCAGCCGATCCCGCCGGCCAACCCCTACCACATGGCCGCGGTGAAGCCCGGCGCGCGCAACGTCGAGCGCGCCCGCCAGCTGCTGCGCGAGGCCGGGCACCCCGCGCCGGTCATCGAGCTGATGATCCCGAACAACCCGGAGCTGCGGCAGATCGGCGAGATCATGCAGTCGATGGTCAAGGAGGCGGGCATCGACCTGCGCCTGCGCGCCACCGAGTTCGCGACCTCGCTCAACGCCGCCGAGAAGGGCGACTTCGACGCCTACATCCTCGGCTGGTCGGGCCGCGTCGATCCGGACGGCAACGTCTTCTCGTTCTGGAAGACGGGCGGCCCGCTCAACTACTCGAAGATCTCGAACCCGGAGCTCGACCGGCTGGTCGATGCCGCGCGGCTGGTCAACGACCTCGCCGAGCGGCGCAGGCTCTACGAGCAGGCGATGGAGATCGTGCGCGCGGAGCGCCCGATCGTCTACCTGTGGCACCGCAAGAACGTGGTCGCGCATGTCGCCAAGCTGAGCGGCCTCGCCGCGGTGCCCGACGGGATCCTGCGCCTGCAGGACGTCCGGCTCGCGAACTGAGGGAGGACCGACCATGCGCCCGCTCGCCGCCGCCGCGCTCGCCGCGGCCATGCTCCTCGCCAACGCCGCCCCGGCGCAGACCCTGCGCATCGGGCTGCGCGAGGATCCCGACGTCCTCGACCCGACCCTTGCGCGCACCTATGTCGGGCGCATCGTCTTCGCGTCGCTCTGCGACAAGCTCTTCGACATCGACGAGCAGCTGCGCATCGTGCCGCAGCTGGCGACCGGGCATGAATGGAGCGCCGACAGCAGGGCGCTGACGATCAGGCTGCGCCCGGGCGTGCGCTTCCACGACGGCGAGGCGATGGACGCCGAGGCCGTCAAGGCGTCCCTCGACCGCCACCTGACGCTCCAGGGCTCGTTCCGCCGCTCGGAGATCAACGTCGTCCAGTCGGTCGTCGTCGTCGACCCGCTGACCGTGCGCCTCGAGCTCTCCGTCCCCTTCGCCCCGCTGATCGCGCAGCTCACCGACCGCGCGGGCATGGTCATGAGCCCGAAGGCGCTGCGCGAGGCGGGCGCGCAGTTCGGCAGCCGGCCGGTCTGCGCCGGGCCGTTCCGCTTCGTCGAGCGCGTGGCGCAGGACCGCATCGTGCTCGAGCGCTTCGAGGGCTACTGGGACCGCGCGAACATCCATGTCGAGCGGGTCGTGTTCCAGCCGATCCAGGACACGACGGTGCTGCTCGCGAACCTGCAGGCCGGGCAGCTCGACCTCGTCGAGCGCGTCAACCCGACCGACGGCGCGGCGATCCGGCGCGACCGCAGGCTGCGCCTCGTCGGCGGCGACGAGCTTGGCTACAACGGCATCACGATCAATGTCGGCAATGGCGAGCGCGCGCGTTCGCCGCTCGGCCAGAGCGCGAAGGTGCGCGAGGCGCTCGAGCTGTCGATCGACCGCGAGGTCATCAACCAGGTCGTCTATGCCGGCGAGTTCGTCGCCTCGGCGCAATGGGTGCCGCCGAACTCGCCCTTCTTCCTCAAGGACCTGCCGATGCCCGCGCGCGACGTGGCGCGCGCGCGGCGCCTGCTCGCCGAGGCGGGCACGCCCAACCCGGTCGTCAACCTCATGATCCCGAACAACCCGGACCTGCGCCAGGTCGGCGAGGTGATCCAGTCGATGGCTCGCGAGTCGGGCTTCGACGTCCGGCTGCAGGCCACCGAGTTCGCCTCGGCGCTGCAGGCCGCCGCGCGCGGGGACTTCGAGGCCTTCCTCGTCGGCTGGTCGGGCCGCAGCGACCCCGACGGCAACATCTATTCCTTCGCCACCTGCAAGGGCGGGCAGAACGACGGCCGCTACTGCGACGCCGAGGTCGACCGGCTGCTCGACGAGGCGCGCGCCGTGCCCGACGCGGCCCAGCGCATCGCCATCTACCGCAAGGTCGCCGCGCTCTACCTCGAGCGCGACCGCGGGCGCATCTACCTCTGGCACCGCAAGAACCTCTTCGCGCATTCCGCGCGGCTGCAGGGCCTGCGGCTCGTGCCCGACGGGCTGATCCGCCCGCAGGGCATCAGGCTGCAGTGAGAGCGGCGGGGCGGGCCCGGCGATGCTGACCTTCCTCGCGCGGCGCCTCGCCCAGGTCGTCCCGACGCTGTTCTTCGTCTCGATCCTGATCTTCTGCCTGCAGCAGCTCCTGCCCGGCGATCCCGCGCTCATCCTCGCGGGCGAGGAGCGCGACGAGCAGGCGCTGCAGGAGATCCGCGAGCGCTATCGCCTCGACCAGCCGCTGCCCGTCCAGTACCTCTACTGGCTGGGTGGCGTGCTGCAGGGCGATTTCGGCGAGTCGATGCGCATCCAGCGCCCGGTCGCCGAGCTGGTCCTCGAGAAGCTGCCCGTCACGCTGCAGCTCGGCACGATGGCCTTCGTCATCGCCTGCCTGATCGGCATCCCCGCGGGCGTGGTCGCCGCGGTCAAGAAGGATCGCGCCTGGGACTGGGTCGCCAACGGCGTCGCGCTCTGGGGCCTGTCGACGCCGAATTTCTGGCTCGGGATCATGATGATCCTGTTCTTCTCGGTCGAGCTCGGCTGGCTGCCACCCTCGGGCTACACCAGCCTGCGCGAGGATTTCTGGCAGAGCATCAAGACCACGATCATGCCGGCCTTCGTGCTCGGCAACGCGATCGCCGCTGTGCTCATGCGCCACACGCGCAGCGCGATGCTGCAGGTGCTGGGCCAGGACTACGTGCGCACGGCGCGCGCCAAGGGCCTCGCCGAGAAGGTCGTCGTCGTGAAGCACGCGCTGCGCAACGCGGCGGTGCCGATCGTGACGCTGGGCGCGCTGGAGTTCGGGCAGCTGCTCTCCGGCGCGGTGCTGACCGAGCAGGTCTTCACCATCCCCGGCTTCGGCAAGCTGATCGTCGACGCGGTGTTCAACCGCGACTACCTGGTGGTGCAGGGCGTGGTGCTGGTGACGGCGACGGTCTACGTGTCGCTCAACCTGCTGGCCGACGTCGCCTACATCCTCCTGAACCCGAGGCTGCGATGAGCGCGGGGGCGCGGGTCGACAGCCCGGGGCGGCGCGCGCTGCGCAAGCTGATGCGGCGCAGGGCGGCGGTGTTCGGGCTGTGCGTGGTGGCGCTGTTCGTCCTGGTCGCGGTGCTCGCGCCCTGGATCGCGCCCTACGATCCCGTGAAGACCAGCTGGACCGCTATCCGCAAGGCGCCCTCGGCGCTGCACTGGTTCGGCACCGACGAGAATGGCCGCGACATCCTCTCGCGCATCGTCCATGGCGCCAGCGCCTCGCTGCGCGCGGGCGTGATCTCGGTGTCGATCGCGGTGGCGCTGGGCGTGCCCATCGGGCTGCTCGCCGGGTATCGCGGCGGCTGGATCGACGCGATCATCAGCCGCGTCACCGACGCGATGCTGGCCTGCCCCTTCCTGATCCTGGCCATCGCGATGGCGGCCTTCCTCGGCCCCTCGCTGCGCAACGCGATGATCGCCATCGGCATCTCGGCGACGCCGATCTTCGTGCGCCTGGCGCGCGGCGCCACCATGGCGACGATGGTCGAGGACTATGTCGAGGCCGCGCGCGCGGTCGGCAACCCGCGCTGGCGCATCGCCCTGCGCCACGTGCTGCCCAACATCGTGCCGCCGGTCCTCGTCCAGGCGACGCTCGCCATCGCCATGGCGATCATCGCCGAGGCCAGCCTCTCCTTCCTCGGCCTCGGCCAGCAGCCCCCCGCGCCCAGCTGGGGCTCGATGCTCAACGCCGCCCAGCGCTTCCTCGGCCAGGCGCCCTGGATGGCGATCTTCCCGGGCCTGTCGATCTTCGTCGTCGTCCTCGCCTTCAACCTGCTGGGCGACGGCCTGAGGGACGCCCTCGACCCGAAGGG
>JBEGVV010000182.1:0-4778 GCA_041178225.1 Pseudomonadota bacterium
GGATGACCGAGGCCGAGTTCCAGCGCTACCAGGAGATCGCCGCGCGCGCCGGCATGATCGCCGAGCAGCAGGTGCTCGAGGAGCTGCAGCGCGACGCCGCGCGCACCCAGCGCGAGGAATACCGGGAGGCCCGCGAGGCGATCGGCAACGAGGTCGAGGCGCAGGTGCGCGACGAGCCCGTCTACCGGGCCATCGCGGCGCTGACCGGCGACGCGGACCTGCAGCTCGACCAGAAGGCGCTGCGCTCCCAGTACGGTGGGCGCATCGTCAAGCGGCTGCCGTCCGGCACGACGAAGAAGGGCGGCGTCAGCCCGGACCTCGTGGCACCGATGTTCGGCTTCACGTCGGGCGACGAGATGATCCGCGCCATGCTGTCGGCGGCGCCGATCAACCAGGAAATCCAGCAGCGCATCGAAGCGCGCATGGCCGAGCAGTTCCCCGACGCGCGCACGGACGGCCGCGCGCACGAGGCGGCGATCGAGGCGATGCACGGCGACGCGCAGATGCGGGTGCTCGAGCTCGAGTTCGACGCGCTCAAGAAGCTGGGCGCGGGCCGGATCGTCGAGGCGGCGGTCCGGCGCAAGGCGGCCGGCCAGAAGGCGAAGTCCATGAAGGACGTCGCCCTCGACAGGGTCGGGCAGGCCGAGGACGAGGCGGTCCGCATGCAGCCCGGCGTCGATGCCGGGACGCGCGCGGGCGCGGCGGCCGGGCGCATGCGGGTCGGGGCGACCGACACGGTGGCGAGGCAGCAGCGGACCGACCAGGCGCAGGCGCGCCGCGTGGCGGTCGACGCCCTGACGGTGGACGAGAAGGCCATCGCGGCGGCGGCGGACGCGACGGTGGGCGCGACGAAGGTCTCGGAGATCCTCGACACGCAGCGCTGGCGCCGGGCGGAGAAGGCCGCGGCCAAGGCGGTCGTTGACGCGGTCGCCGAGCGCGACTGGGCGCAGGCGGCGTGGCACCAGCGCCAGCGCATCATCGCGGCGCACATGGTCCGGCGCTCGATGCAGGCGCGGGCCGAGATCGAGACGGCCCTTGAGCGGTTCAAGAAGTACCAGTCGCGCAAGCCGGGCGCGATCGACCCCGATTATCTCGACAAGGTCCGCGTGATCCTCGAGGCCTACCAGTTCGGCCCGAAGATGTCGGACCGGACGCGCACGATCCTCGCGCTCCGGCAGATCGCGCGCTGGCAGGCGGCGCTGGCCGAGGACGCTTCCGCGCGGCTCGAGATCGCGCCGGAGGTCCTCGAGGCCGACGCGAAGACGCACTATCGCGACATGACGCTGGAGGAGTTCCAGGCGCTGCGCGACACCGTCGAGAGCATCGCCACGGTCGGGCGCACCAAGACGCGCCTGCTGCGGAACCAGGCCGAGCGCGACCTCAACCGCGTGGCGGCGCTGGTCGGCGAAACGATAACGCAGAACGCTAAGCAGCGCGGCGACCGGGGTTCGATCGAGAAGGGCGCCGGGTACAAGGCGCGCCAGCTCAAGGACAGCTTCTTCGCGAGCCACCGCAAGATCGAGAGCCTCATCCGCGAGTTTGACGGCTTCGCCGCTCTGGGCAATGTCTGGCAGGCGCTCTTCAAGCCGCTGCAGGACGCGCAGAACCAGGAGACGCGCATGTCGATCGAGGCCACGGCCAAGATCAAGGCGCTGTTCGAGCGGTTCCCCGCGGACGCCCGCAAGGGCTGGCGCACGCGCACGACCTACTACCCCGAGATCGGGCAGTCGCTCTCGAAGGCGACGGTTCTCGCGCTTGCCCTCAACTGGGGCAACGACGGCAACCGCGAGGCCATCCGCAAGGGGTTCAAGTGGTCGGACGCCCAGGTCGACGCGGTGTTCAAGCGGGCCATGACCGAGGCCGACTGGCAGTTCGTCCAGTCGGTGTGGGACTACGTCGACAGTTTCTGGCCGGCGCTCGAGCAGCTCGAGAAGCGGGTCAAGGGCGTGAAGCCGGTCAAGGTCGACGCGGCTCCCGTCAAGACGCCGTTCGGCGAGTTCCGCGGCGGCTACTACCCGCTGAAGTACGACCCGGACCGCAGCGAGAAGGCCTACTCCCACCAGGTCGACAAGATGGCGCAGCAGCTCATGAGCGGCGCCGTGGCGAAGGCCTCGACGCGCACGGGCGCGGCGATCGAGCGCGTGGGCTCCGGCGGCATGCCGGTGCGCCTTGAGCTGGACGTCCTGTTCGAGCACGTCGTCGAGCTGATCCACGACATCAGCCACCGCGAGGCCATCCTCGACGTGGTGCGGCTGCTCGACCATCCCGAGGTGAAGGGCGCGATCCTCGACACCAAGGGGCCGCAGTTCCACCGGGCCATGAAGGACTGGGTGCGCGACATCGCCGCGGGCGACGTGCCGGCGCTCAACTGGTTCGACAAGGTCGTGCAGCACCTGCGCGGCGGCATGTCCATCTCGGCCATGGGCTGGAAGCTCACGACGGCGCTGGTGCAGCCGACCGGCTTCTTCCAGTCGGCGGCGGTGCTGCCAAAGGGCGCGCTGCTCAAGGCGGTGAGCGCGTTCTATGGCGCGCCGTGGGCGATGGCCCAGAAGGTGCGCTTCGTCTACGACCGGTCGGTCGAGATGCGCACGCGCTCGAGCACCCTCGACCGCGACATCCGCGACCAGCTCCGGCGGCTCGGGCCGGGCGGCAAGGTCGACGCCGTGAAGCGGTCCTTCTTCTACCTCACCGGCCTGATGGACATGGGCGTGGCGATCCCGACGTGGATCGCGGCCTACGAGGTCGGCATGGACAAGTTCGCCGGCGACGAGGCGAAGGCGGTCGACTACGCCGACCAGCTCGTGCGCACGTCGCAGGCATCGGGGCTGCAGAAGGACCTGGCCGGCATCCAGCGCGGCGACCCGAAAATGAAGATGTTCACGGCCTTCTATTCCTACTTCAGCGCCACCTACAACCTGATGGCCGAGGAGTCCCGGCGGGTGAAGCGCCCGCTCGACATGCCGCGGTTCGTCGCGAACATGGTCCTGCTGACCATGCTGCCGGCGGTGGCGTCCGAGCTGCTGATGGGCCGCGGGCCGGAGGACGACGGCGAGGACGAGGAGGCGCGCTGGGCGAAGTGGGTGGCGGGGACGTCGCTCAAGTACGCCCTGGGCGGCTTCGTGGGCGCGCGCGACGTGGTCAACGCGATGGGGTCGAACTTCGGCTATGCCGGCAGCCCGGTCGGGTCCGCGGTCGAGGCGGCGGTCAAGCTGGGCAAGAAGATCGGCGAGGGCGAGGGCGACCGGGCGGCGCTCAAGGCGGCGGTCGACGTGGCCGGGCCCGTCCTGCACCTCCCGACCCGGCAGCTCTGGATCACGGCCGAGGGCATCTACCTCTGGTCGGAGGGCGCCGAGATCACCCCCTTCGAGATGTTCGTCACGCGGGACAGCCGGAAGTTCCGCTGACCGCGGCATTGTGGAAAACCCAAGCAACCCGTTGTAGATTGAGCCCCACCCCAACGCTAGGGATCGACCGATGACCGTCGCGAGCGCAACCTCGAAGAGCGGCCCCTACAACGGGAACGGGGTCCAGACCGTCTTCGCCTACGGGTTCAAGGTGTTCGCCGACACCGAGCTGGAGGTCATCCGCGCGGCGGCCTCGGGCGCCGAGACGACCCTCACGCTGGGCACCGACTACACGGTGAGCGGGGTCGGCCTCGATGTCGGCGGCAACGTCACGCTGACCGCGGCGCCGGCCAGCGGCGAGACGCTGGTCATCCTGCGCTCGATGCCCTTCACGCAGCAGACGGACCTGCGCAACCAGGGCGGCTTCTACCCCGAGGTCCACGAGCGCGTCTTCGATCGCATCGTGATGCAGGTTCAGCAGCTCAAGGAGGCGGTCGAGCGCGCGGTGAAGGTGACGGCCAGCTCGGGCGCCGACCCCGACGCGCTGATCGCCAGCGTCGAGAGTTCCGAGGCCAACGCCGCGGCATCGGCGTCCTCCGCCAGCTCGAGCGCCTCGACCGCCACCGCGGCTGCGTCGACGGCGACGGCGGCGGCGGCCAACCTGCCCAACGCCGCGACCGCTGGCGCGTCGAAGTTCGTGCGCTCGAACGCGGGCGGCACGGGGTGGGACTACCGCACGGCGGCGCAGGTCCTGTCGGACATCGGCGCGGCGGCGGCGGCAACGGCCGCGGCGCTCAACGCATCGCAGACCTGGACGGCCGGCCAGACGCCCTACACGGCGGCGCTGTCCGATGCGGCGACGGTCAACTGGAACGCGAACAACGCCCAAGTGGCGACGGTCACCTGCACGGCGGGCCGCACGTTCGCCGCCCCGACGAACCTCGTGGCGAGCCGCTTCTACGGGCTGGCGATCACCAACAGCGGCGGCGCCCACGCCCACGCCTTCAATGCCGCGTTCATCTTCAACTCGGACCTCGGCACGCCGGGCTCGTTCCCCTCGGGCGCGCGCCTCTTCCTGACGTTCCAGTCTGACGGCACGTCGCTGCGCGAGTGGGGCCGCTCGGTGGTGGCGTCGTAATGCTGTCGCCCGAGTTCATGGGGATCGCGGGTGGCGGGCTCGGCTACCCGATCAAGAACTCGCTGCGCTTCCGCGCGTCGAACAGCGCGTACCTGAACCGCACGCCTGCCGGCGCGGGCAACCGCAAGACCTGGACGTGGTCGGCGTGGGTGAAGCGCGGCGCTCTGAGCGGCGCAACGTCGATGAACCTGTTCGGTGCCAACCGCAGCGGCACGACGGACGCGACCTACACGACGATCACCTGGACACCGTCGAACCAGCTAGCGACCGGCGGCTACGCCACGAACTGGCGCATC
>JBEGVV010000183.1:0-7322 GCA_041178225.1 Pseudomonadota bacterium
CATTCCCCGCAGGACGAGCCTGGCCGCTGCAGCTGCCGCGGTCGTGGCCGCCGGCCTGCTCCACGCCTCGCCCGCCGCGGCGCAGGACAAGGTGTCGTTCCAGCTCGACTGGATCCCGACCGGCGAATACGCGATCTACTACAGCGCCCTCGACAACGGGTTCTTCCGCGAGCAGCGCCTCGACGTGACGATCAACAGGGGCCAGGGCTCGGGAGACACGATCCGCAAGGTCGCGGCCGGGACGGTCGAGTTCGGCGTCGCCGACATCGCGACGGTGATGACCGCGCGCCAGCGCAGCGCCGACAGCAAGGTCAAGTCGGTGATGCCCGTCTACACCAAGCCGCCGCACTCGCTCTTCGTCATCAAGGGCTCGGGCGTCGCCAGCTTCAAGGACCTCGAGGGCAAGCGCGTCGGCACGACGCCGGGCAACAGCCACCAGATCTACCTGCCGTTCCTCACGGCCGCGAGCAGCTTCGATCCCGCGAAGATCAACTGGGTCACGACGGACCCGGGCGCGATGGGTGCCATGCTGATCAACGGCCAGCTCGACGCGGCGCCGTTCTTCCAGACGCACCAGTACTTCCAGAACAAGCAGGCGCAGAAGAACGGGCGCGAGATCGTCGCGATCCCGTACGCGAACTTCGGCCTCGACGCCTACGCCTCGACGATCATCGCCTCGGACGCGATGATCGAGCGGAACCCGGACCTCGTGCGCCGCTTCCTCGCGGCGCTGCAGAAGTCGTTCCTGTGGGCGAGGGCCAATCCCGAGGCGGCCGCGCGGCTGCACAACAAGCACCATCCGCAGATCGACGTCGACGACGCCCTCGGCTCGCTGCGCATCGGCCTGACCTTCGTTTTCAACGACGTCACCGATCGCGACGGCCTCGGCCAGTTCTCCGACTCCCGCCTGCGGCAGACCTACGACCTGGTCGCGAAGACGCAGCAGCTCGACCCGGCGCTCGATCCCAAGGGCTTCGTCGACGGCCGCTTCGCGCCCAAGTCGGGCTCGTGACGAGGAAAGGGGCGCGCGCGACTTGATCCGCCTCCAGGGCATCTCGCAGGTCTTCCGGTCGAGGGACGGCGCGCGCGTCGCCGCCCTCGACGACGTGGACCTGGCGGTCGGCAACGAGCAGTTCGCCTGCATCGTCGGCCCGTCGGGTTGCGGGAAGTCCACGCTGCTGCGGCTGGTGGCCGGCCTGATCGCGCCGACGCGCGGGACGATCGAGGTCGGCGGCCTGCGCGTCGACGGGCCCCGCGAGGACGTCGGCATCGTGTTCCAGAAGCCGACGCTCTTCCCGTGGGCGTCGGTCCTCGAAAACGTGCTGATGCCCCTCAAGCTGATGGGGCGCCCGACGGCGTCGCACCGCCAGCGCGCGATGGACCTCCTCGAGATGGTCGGGCTGGGCGGCTTCGAGACCAGGCTGCCTGGCGAGCTGTCGGGCGGCATGCAGCAGCGTGCGGCCATATGCCGGGCGCTCATCCACGACCCGCCGATCCTGCTGATGGACGAGCCCTTCGGCGCCCTCGACGCGCTGACGCGCGAGGAGATGACGCTCGAGCTGCTCAGCATCTGGCAGGAGCGCAGGAAGACGATCGTCTTCGTGACGCACTCGATCACGGAGGCCGTGCTCCTGGCCGACAAGGTCGTCGTCATGTCGGCACGGCCCGGCCGCATCGTGAACGACCTGGACGTCGCGCTGCCGCGGCCGCGATCCTTCGCGCAGGAGGGCCTGCCCGAGTTCCAGGCCGTGGCGGCGTCCGTGCGCGCGTCGATCTTCAGCCGTCGCAAGGGTGGCGCCGATGCGCGCTGACGCCGTGGACGACGACGACCTGCCCGATCGTCGCGCGACGCTGGCGCGCCTCGCCCGCGCTTCGGTGCCGTGGCTCAGCATCGCCGTGCTGCTGGTCGCGTGGGAGCTCTGCGTGCGCGGCTTCCGGATCCCTGACTACCTCCTGCCGGCCCCATCGGAGGTCTGGAGCCAGACCTGGGCCCTGAAGGCGGCCGTCGCCGGCCATACGCTGGCGACCCTCAAGACCATCGCCTTCGGCTTCGGGCTCGCGGTCGCGATCAGCCTTCCCCTCGCCGTGCTGGTGACCTCGTCGCCCGCCGTGGCGGCGACCGTCTACCCGGTGCTCGTCCTCGTCCAGTCCGTGCCGAAGGTCGCGCTCGCGCCCGTGCTCGTCGTTGCGCTCGGCGCCAACGAGATGCCGCGCATCGTCGTGACCTTCCTCGTCTGCTTCTTCCCGCTCGTGATCTCGGTCGCGGCGGGCCTGCTCTCGGTGCCGTCGGAGTACATCGAACTCTGCCGCTCCTGCCGCGCCTCGCGCTGGCGCGAACTGGTGCGCGTGCGCATGCCCTGCGCCGTGCCTTTCCTGTTCAGCGGCCTGAAGGTGGCGATCACGCTCTCGGTCGTCGGGGCCGTGGTGGGCGAGTTCGTGGCCGCGGACGAGGGGCTCGGCTACCTGATCCAGTCGTCGACCGCATTCTTCAAGACGCCGCTCGCGTTCGGCGCGATCGTGATCCTGGCGCTCATCGGCATCGTGCTGTTCCAGGCGGTGGTGGCGATCGAGCGCGCCTTCTTCCCGTGGTCCGTCTCGGACGAACGCTTCCGCGACTGACCCGCCAGAATCCACTCCAATCCATCGCGAGGCTAGGCATGACGACGACGTACCTGAGCGCAGACTGGGTGATCCCGATGGCGGGGAGCGAGTTCGCGATCGCCGATGGCGCCGTGGTGATCGAGGGCGACCGGATCGCCGCGGTGGGGGCCGCGAAGGACCTCGCCAGCCGCAAGGAGGCCGCGGATCGCGTGGTCGCCCTGCCAGGCCACGCCATCCTGCCGGGCCTGGTGAACACGCATACGCATGTCGCCGGCGCGATCACCAAGGCCATGACCGAGGATGTCTCCGGCTATGGCGGCGCCTTCAAGGTCGCGCTGCCGCTGCACGAGCACTACGTGCGCAAGGAGGACGTCTACCTCCCGGGCCTGCTCCACGCCGTCGAGATGATCCGCACGGGCACGACGACGATCAACGAATGCTGGTGGCACCAGCCGGAGTCCGCGAAGGTGATCCGCGATTCCGGCCTGCGTGGCGTCGTCGCGGCCGAGGTGCGCGAGATGGATTCCTCCGAGGCCGGGTTCGGCCGCATGGAGCGCAACTGGAACCGCCGCATGGCCGACGAGGGCGTCGAGGAGGCGATCGACCTCCTGGAGAACTGGCATGGCAAGGCCGATGGCCGCATCACCTGCCGCGTCGCGCCCGATGGCCCCGACCGTTGCACGCCGCGCCTGCTGGTCCAGCTCAAGGAACTGGCCGACAAGCACGGCGTCGGGCTCCACGCCCACACGGCCTCCGTCCCGGGCGAGGCCGAGTTCATGCTGCACACCTACGGCAAGCGCACGATCCACTTCCTGCACGACCTCGGGCTGCTCGGCCCGGGCTACATCGGCGCGCACTGCGCCTTCGTCGACGATGGCGAGATCGAGGTGATGCGCGCGACCGGCACGTGCATGTCGCACACGGCCTACCTGGTCGCCAAGCGTGGCTACTACCCGCCGATGGAGAAGATCTACAAGGCCGGCGTGTCCGTCTCGCTCGGCTCCGACTGGCTGTCGAACGACATGTGGAAGGTGATGCGCTTCGCGGCGCTGATCCCGCGCGTCCTCTCGGGCGACGTCGGCATCAGGTCCGGCCGCGACGTGCTGCGCATGGCCACGATCGACGGCGCGCGTTGCCTCGGCATGGACGACAGCATCGGCTCGCTCGAGGCCGGGAAGAAGGCCGATGTCATCGCGGTCGACATGCGCAAGCCCTGGTACCATCCCTTCCGCGCCGACGACCTCGCGGCGAACCTCGTGTTCAACGGCAACTCGGGCGACGTCTCCGAGGTCTTCATCGACGGCAGGCACCTCGTCTCCTCGGGCCAGATGACGCAGCTAGACGAGCAGAAGCTGATCGGCGAGGCGCGCGCGGTGGCGCAGTCCGTGTGGACGCGCGCGGCCCCGCTCTTCGCGCGCTGAGGGGAAGGGGAGGGAGGCCGTGGCCGAGACGCTGCCCATCATCGACCTGGCGCCGCTCGGCGAGGGCGAGGCCGGGCTCCGGCGCGTGGCCGCGACGCTGTGCGACGCCTTCGAGAAGATCGGCTTCGCCTATGTCGTGAACCACGGCGTGCCGCAGCACCTCGTCGACGGCGCCTTCGCGGCGTCGCGCGCGTTCCACGCGCAGCCCGTGGAACGCAAGATGGCGATCCGCATGAACGAGTGGCATCGCGGCTACATGCCATTCGCCTCGTCGAAGATCGTCACCTCCTCGATCCAGAAGGCGACGCGGCCGAACCAGAGCGAATCCTTCATGCTCATGCACGAGGTGCCGCCCGGCGACCCGCGCATCGCGGACCGCGTCCCGCTCGCGGGCCCGAACCAGTGGCCGGCTGGCGTCCCCGGCTTCCGCGAGGCCACGGTCGCCTACGACGACGCGATGCGCGCGCTTTCCCTGCGCTTCCTGCCGGTGTTCGAGCGCGCGCTCGGCCTCGGCGCGGGCACGCTGGCGCCGCTCTTCGCCCAGCCCACGACCTTCCTGCGCATGCTGCACTACCCGCCGCAGCCGCCCGACAGCCCCGACGACCTGTTCGGCTCGCAGCCGCACACCGACTACGGCTTCATCACGCTCCTGGTGCAGGACGACGCCGGCGGGCTGCAGGTGCGCACGCGCGCCGGGACCTGGATCGACGCCACGCCGGTGCCCGGCAGCTTCGTGATGAACGTCGGCGACATCACGCAGCGCTGGACCAACGACCGCTTCGTGTCCACGCCGCATCGCGTGCGCAACCTCAGCGGCCGCGACCGCTACTCCATCCCGTACTTCTTCGACCCGAACATGGACGCGACGATCACCTGCATCGTCGACGCAGGGCAGGCGCCGCGGCACGAACCCGTCGTCTTCGGCGAGTACCTGATGCACCGCATCGACGCCAACTACGACTACCGCAAGCGCCAGCCCGCCAGCGCCTGAGCCGGCGCGGGCGCGATGCCCGTCAGAGCCTGCCGTGCAGCGCCGCCTCGTACATGGCGCGCATCTCGGCGACGCCGGCCTTCACCGGGTTGCCGCCCGCGGTCGGGTCCTCGGCGGCCATCGCGGCGAAGCGGTCGAGGTGCTCCGCGCGGACGCCGATCTCCGCCAGCGTGTGCGGGATCCCGACCTCGCGGCGCAGCGCCAGCGACCACTCCATGAAGCCGTCGAAGCTGGCCTTCGGCAGGTCGAGGTAGCGCGCGAGGCGCACGATCTTCGCCTCGATCGCGGGGCGGTTGAACACCAGCACGTAGGGCATCGCGACCGCGTTGGTGAGGCCGTGATGCGTGTCGAGCACGGCGCCGACGGGATGCGAGAGCGAGTGGATCGCCCCGAGCCCCTTCTGGAACGCCGTCGATCCCATCTGCGAGGCGGCGAGCATGTGCGCGCGCGCCTCGATGTCGCGGCCGTCGGCGACCGCGCGGGCCAGGTTCTCCTTCACGAGGCGCATGCCCTCGACCGCGATCCCGTCGGCGTAGGGATGGTGGAAGGGCGCGCAATAGGCCTCGAGCAGGTGGATGAAGGCGTCCAGCCCGGTGCCGGCCGTCAGCTTCGCGGGCAGGCCGACGGTGAGCTCGGGATCGGCGACCACGACCGCGGGCATCATCCGCGGATGGAAGATCACCTTCTTGGTCTGCGTCTGCTCGTTGGTGATGACGCCGGCGCGGCCGGTCTCCGAGCCCGTGCCTGCCGTCGTGGGCACCGCAACGACCGGCGCGATGCCCGCGGGATCCGCGCGCGTCCACCAGTCGCCGATGTCCTCGAAGTCCCACATCGGCCGCGCCTGCCGCGCCATGAAGGCGATGACCTTGCCGCAATCGATCGCGCTGCCGCCGCCGACGCAGACCACGCCGTCATGGCCGCCCGCGCGCAGCGCCGCGAGCCCGTCCTCCACGTTGCGCGCGACGGGGTTCGGCTTCACGTCGCTGAAGACCGCGGCGCCGAGCCCGCCCTTGCGGAGGATGTCGAGGATGCGCGCGAAGACGTCCAGCCTGGCAAGGCCGGGATCGGTGACGACCAGCGGGCGCGCGATGCCGGCAGCGGCGCAGGCCTGCGGCAGCTCGGCGACGCGGCCGGCGCCGAAGCGGATGGAGGTCGGGTAGTTCCAGTTGCCCTTGAGTTCGATCGTCACGATGCCCTCGCGGCTTTCGGGTTCACTTCGTCGTGGTGCGCAGGTGGAAGGACTTCGGCCGCGTCAGGTAGTCGTAGCCGAGGCGCGACAGGGTGCAGCCGCGGCCGGAATCCTTGACGCCGGTCCAGGCCAGCTCCGGATCGAGGTAGTCGCAGCGGTTCATGAACCACGTGCCCGTCTCGACGCGCGCGCCGATCGACAGCGCGGCCTCCTCGTCGGAGGTCCAGATCGCGGCCGTCAGGCCATAGGCGCTGTCGTTCATCAGGCGGATGGCCTCCTCGTCGGAGGACACCTTCATGATGCCGATCACGGGCCCGAAGCTCTCCTCGGTCATCACGCGCATCGAGTGGTCGACGCCGACCAGCACGTGCGGCGCGAGGTAGGGCGTGCCCGGCGCGTCCGCCGGGAAATGCCGCGGGTCGACGAGCGAGCGCGCCCCCGCCGCGACCGCGTCGGCGACCTGGCCGCGCACGAAGTCGGCCGCGGATGCACGGACCATCGGCCCGAGCGTGGTCGCCGGATCCAGCGGATCGCCCAGGACGTAGGCCTTCGTCAGCGCGACGAAGCCATCGACGAAGCGGTCATGCACGTCGGCATGGACGTAGATGCGCTCGATGCCGCAGCAGCTCTGCCCGGAATTGAAGAACGCGCCGTCGACGAGGTTCTCGACCGCGTGGTCGAGGTCGCAATCCGCGCGCACATAGGCGGGGTCCTTGCCGCCGAGCTCGAGGCCAAGGCCGATGAAGCGGTCCTTTGCGGCGCGCGTCACGGCGTGGCCACCCTGGACCGAGCCCGTGAAGGCGACGAAGTCGACGCCCGGATGGCCGATGAGCGCCTCGGTGTCGGCGTGGCCGAGATGCAGGACCTGGAACACGCCATCGGGCAGGCCGGCCCTGGCGAGGCCGTCGCGGAAGGCCTCTGCCACCAGCGGCGTCTGGTGCGAGTGCTTGAGGATCACCGCGTTGCCCGCGACCAGCGCCGGCACGATCGCGTTGACAGCGGTGAGGTAGGGATAATTCCAGGGCGCGACGACGAAGACCACGCCCAGCGGCTCCTTGCGCACGAAGCGCGTGAAGCCGGGCTTGTCCGAGGCCGCGACGTCGGCGAGCGCGGCCGGCGC
>JBEGVV010000184.1:0-45655 GCA_041178225.1 Pseudomonadota bacterium
TCGTTGTTGCTTTCCGCGCGCCGCCTTCACGCGGAGACCGGCCTGCACCTCGCCGGCGGCAGCGTCACGAAGACGTCGCCGCCGGGCGGCAGCGCGAGGTCGGGCGGCGCGGTCGCGCGGACCTGCGTGCCGTTGGCGAGCGCGAGCACGAGGTCGCGGGTCGCGCCGAGGAATGTCTGGCGCAGCAGCCGAGCCGGGATGGCCTCCGCCGAGGGCGAGGCGCCGACGAGGACCTCGTGGAAGCGCACGCAGACGGAACCGCGCTCGCCGGGCCGGAAGGCTGGTTCCGCGCAGCGCAGCGTCGCCGGGCCGATGTCGAGGTGGAGCGCGTCGCGCGCGATGCCGGAGAGGATGTTCGCCCCGCCGAGGAACGTCGCCGCGAAGGCGGAGCGCGGGCGGGCATAGACCTCCTCGGGGGAGCCGGCCTGCTCGATGCGCCCCTGGTTCATCACCACGATCGCGTCCGCCGTCGTCATCGCCTCGGCCTGGTCGTGGGTGACGTAGACGGTGGTGTAGCGGAACTCGTCGTGCAGGCGCCGGACCTCGAAGCGCATCTCCTCGCGGAGCGCTGCATCGAGGTTCGACAGCGGTTCGTCGAGGAGGAGGATCTCCGGCTCGACCACGAGCGCGCGCGCCAGCGCGACGCGCTGCTGCTGGCCGCCGGACAGCTCCGCCGGGTAGCGCTGGGCGAGATGGGAGAGGCGGACCGCGTCGAGCATCCTGCCCACCCGCGCCGCGATGTCGGCCGCCGGCACCTTCCTCAGCGCCAGCCCGTAGGCGACGTTGTCGAAGATCGTCATGTGCGGCCAGAGCGCATAGGACTGGAAGATCATCGACATGCCGCGCTTCTCGGGGGGCAGCGCGCGCCCGGGCTCGGAAAGCACGCGGTCGCCGACGAGGATCCTGCCGCCGGTCGGCTCCATGAAGCCGGCGACGAGGCGCAGCGTGGTCGTCTTGCCGCAGCCCGACGGGCCGAGAAGGCAGACGAGCTCGCCGCGCGCGACGTCGAGGTCGATGCCGCCCAGCACGGCTGTCTGGCCGAAGCTCTTGGCGAGCCCCTCGATGCGCAGGTGCGTCATGCGACCTCCGACGCGCCCGGCTGCGCGGCCTGGAGCCGTCGGCGCACGCCGCCGGCCGCGACATGGGCGCGCATCGCCGCACCGGCCGCCTCGGGGTCGCGCGCCGCGAGCGCGTCGACGATCCGGCCGTGCTCGATGTTGGAGACCGCGAGGCCGCCGCCGCGCAGCAGCCCGGCGCGGCGCACCGTGTGCAGCTCGTTGGTCAGGCGGCGGTACATCTCGGTGAGCCTGCGGTTGCCGGCCATCTCGAAGATGCGGAGGTGGAAGTGCAGGTTCAGCGGGAAGTAGCGGTCGAACTGCCCCGGCGCGAGGTAGCCCTCGAGCTCCGCGACATGGGCGCGCAGCTCGGCGACCTCGTCGTCCCGGATGCGCTGCGCGAGCAGGCTTCCCGCGAGGCCCTCCAGCTGCTCGCGGATGACGTAGAGCTCCTGCGCCTCGGGTTCGGTGACCACCCGCACGAAGGCGCCGCGGTTCTTCTCGATGCGCACGAGGCCCGCGGCCTCGAGCGCGCGCAACGCCTCGCGCACGGAGGAGCGCCCGACGCCCAGCCTCTCGGCGACCGCGACCTCCTTGATCTGCTGGCCGGCATCGAGCTCCCCGGTGAGGATCATGCGCAGCACCTCGCCCTCGACCAGCGTCGAGAGCGAGGTGCTGCGGACGAGCGCGATGGCGGCTGGCGCGTCCATGTCGTGCTCAGGTCCCCGTGAACTGCGGCTTGCGCTTCTCGAGGAAGGCGCGCCGGCCCTCGCGGTAGTCCGAGCTCGCGAAGCAGGCCGCGACCATTGCGTCGCAGGCCGCGACGTCGTGCTCGGCCTCGTTCCTCAGGATCTCGACCGTGGCGCGCTTGATCGTCGCGATGGTGAGCGGCGCGTTGCCTGCGATGGTCTCCGCCACGCCCATCACCGTCTGCTCGAGCGCGTCGTCTGCCAGCACGGCGTTGACCATGTTCCAGCGCAGCGCCTCGGCGGCGGTCGCCTGACGCGCGGTGAAGAAGATCTCCTTCGTCGCCACCGGCCCGATCGTGTCGATGTAGCGCCGCAGCCCCTGGTAGCCGTAGCCGAGCCCGAGCCTGGCGGCCGGGAGGGCGAAGCGCGCGGCCTCGTTGGCGTAGCGCATGTCGCAGCAGATCGCGAGGTTGAGCCCGCCGCCGAGGCAATAGCCGCGGATCATGGCGATGGTCGGCTTGGGGAAGCGGTAGATGCGCGAGTAGACCTTCTCGACCATCGCGTTGTAGCGCTGCACGGCCTCCTCGGAGGCGCGCTCGCTCTCGAACTTGGAGATGTCGGCGCCGGACACGAACGCCTTTCCGCCGGCGCCCGTCAGCACCACGACGCGGACCTCCGGGTCCTTCTCGAAGGCGTCGAGGATACCCTCAGCCGCCTCCCACATCTCGAAGGAGACGGCGTTGTGCTTCTCGGGATTGTTGAACGTCATGATGCCGATGCGGCCGCGCCGCTCGGAAAGCATCTTGTCTGTCATCGTCGTCGTCTCCCGGTGTCAGATCGTGCCGGCGGCGCGCAGCGCCGCCACCTCGTCCGGCGAAAGGCCGAACTCGGAGAGGATCTCGTCGCTGTGCGCGCCGCGGCCCGGCGGCGCCGCGGCGAGCCGCGAGGGCGTCCGGCTCAGGGCCACGGGTTGTCCCATCAGGTCGATCTCGGTGCCCTCGACCCTGGCGGCGACGCCGAGATGGCGGACCTGCGGATCGGCGAACATCTGGCCGATGTCGTAGATGGGGCCGCATGGCACGCCCGCCGCGTTGAGGCGGTCCACCCAGGTGGCGGTGGGCTCGGCGAGGAAGATGTCCTGGAGCGCCGCGTTGAGGGCGTCGCGGTTGCGCGAGCGGAGGGCGCCGGTCGCGTAGTCGGGATGCATGGCGAGGGCCTCGGCGCCGATGGCGCGCGCGCAACGCTCCCAGATCGCCTGGCCCGAGGTGGCGATGTTCAGGTAGCCGTCGCTGGTGCGGAACACGCCGGTCGGTATCGATGTGGGATGGTTGTTGCCTGCCTGCTTCGCCACCTCGCCATGGACGAGGTAACGCGCGGCCTGGAAGTCGAGCATGAAGGCCTGTGCCTGCAGCAGCGAGGTCTGCACCCACTGGCCCTCGCCCGACTGCTCGCGCTCGAGCAGGGCGGTCAGGATGCCCAGCGCGCAGAAGAGCCCGGAGGTGAGGTCGGCGAGCGGGATCCCGGCGCGCACCGGGCCCTGGCCGGGAAGGCCGGTGACGGACATCAGCCCGCCCATGCCCTGCGCGATCTGGTCGAAGCCCGGGCGCTTGGCATAGGGCCCGTCCTGGCCGAAGCCCGAGATGCTCGCGTAGACGATCCGCGGGTTGATGGCGCGCAGGTCGGCATAGGCGATCCCGAGGCGCTGCTTCACGTCCGGGCGGAAGTTCTCGACCACCACGTCGGCCCGGGTGGCCATGCGCCGGAACAGGGCGATGCCGGCCTCCGACTTGAGGTCCAGCGTCAGGGACCTCTTGTTGCGGTGGAGGTTCATGAAGTCGGCGCCGCTGCGCGGGCCGCCCATGGACTCCCCCTCGTCGAGATGGGCCGGGAGCTCGATCTTGACGACGTTGGCGCCCCAGTCGGCGAGTTGGCGCACCGCTGTGGGGCCGGAGCGAACGCGGGTGAGGTCGAGGACCGTGAAGCGGCGAAGGGCCATGGAGGCCTGTGGCGCGGCCATGGGCGGAATTCTCCCCGGGTTCGAAGCCCTTGGCGGGCATTGCAGTGAGCCTGCTGTCGATTGTCGACAAAGTCAACCGGGTGGGGAGTGCCGGACGGTGGCGGCGCCCACCCCGGTGCAGGGGACGCGGGATGTCGGCGGCAGGCTTGGCAATCTGCGCGCGAACGGGCATTTTGCGCACCGCACAAGAAATAGGCCGGACCGGCCATTGCAGGGCTGACCACGCATGAAACTCGCCATTCCACGCGAACGCCGCGCCCATGAGCGCCGCGTCGCCGCGACGCCCGACACGGTGAAGCGCCTCAAGGGCCTCGGCCTCGATGTCGTCGTCGAGGCCGGCGCCGGCGCCGGCGTGTCGATCGCCGACGAGGCCTATGCCGCCGCGGGCGCCACGGTGGCGCCCGACTACGCCTCGGCCGTCGGCGACGCCGACATCGTGCTGAAGGTCGCCCGCCCGCTGGCGGCGGGCGAGGGCCAGGACGAGGCGGCGGCGCTCAAGCGCGGCGCCGTGCTCGTGGCGATGCTCGACCCCTACCGCAACCGCGACCAGGTCGCGGACTTCGCCGCGCGCGGCCTGACGGCCTTCGCGATGGAACTCGTGCCGCGCATCACCCGCGCCCAGGCCATGGACGTGCTGTCCAGCCAGGCGAACCTCGCCGGCTACAAGGCGGTCCTCGACGCGGCTTCGGAGTTCGGCCGCGCCTTCCCGATGATGATGACCGCGGCAGGCACGATCGCGCCGGCCAAGGTCATGGTCATGGGCGCGGGCGTCGCCGGCCTCCAGGCGATCGCCACCGCGCGGCGCCTGGGCGCCGTCGTCTGCGCGACGGACGTGCGCCTCGCCGCCAAGGAGCAGGTGGAATCGCTCGGCGGCACCTTCGTGATGGTCGACGACGAGGAGGCCCGCCAGGCCGAGACCTCCGGCGGCTACGCCAAGGAGATGTCGGACGCCTACAAGAAGAAGCAGGCGGCGCTGATCGCGGAGACGATCCGCAAGCAGGACATCGTCATCTGCACGGCCCAGATCCCGGGCCGCGCCGCGCCGCGCCTCGTCAGCGACGAGATGATCGCCTCCATGCGACCCGGGTCGGTGATCGTGGACCTCGCGGTCGAGACCGGCGGCAATTGCGAGGGCTCGGTCGTCGGCGAGGTCGTGGTCCGCCACGGCGTGCGCGTCGTCGGCCACGCCAACGTGCCGAGCCGCGTGGCGGTCGACGCCTCGCAACTCTACGCAAGGAACCTGCTCAGCTTCGTCCAGCTGGTCGTCGGCAAGGACGGCGCGCTGAAGGTCGACCGCGACGACGAGATCGTGAAGGGCGCGCTGCTCTCGATCGATGGCGCGGTCGTCCACCCGAACTTCCTCCCCCCGCCGCCAGCGGCTCCCGCGCCCGGCGCGGCGCCGACAACGCTCTGAGGCCCGGCCATGGCAACCACCGAGATCACGCAGGGCGCCGCGCAGGTCGCCAACGACGCCGCCGCCCTCGCCGCGAAGGCGCAGGCGCTGGCCGAGCAGGCCGCGATGGCGCAGCAGGCCGGCGGCGCCGCCGACATGCTGGCGATGTTCATGACCGTGTTCGTGCTGGCGTGCTTCGTCGGCTACTACGTGGTCTGGCGCGTCACGCCGGCGCTGCACTCGCCGCTGATGGCGGTCACCAACGCGATCAGCTCGGTGATCATCGTCGGCGCGCTGCTCGCGGCCGGCGCCTCGGCGGTCGGCTTCAGCCAGGCCATGGGCTTCCTCGCGATCGTGCTCGCCAGCGTCAACATCGTCGGCGGCTTCGCGGTGACGCAGCGCATGCTGTCCAAGTTCAAGAAGAAGCAGAAGTGAGGGCCGCCCCATGAGTTCCACGCTCTCGGCGCTGCTCTACCTCGCGGCCTCCGTCGCCTTCATCATGAGCCTGCGCGGGCTCTCCAGCCCGGAGACCGCGCGCGCCGGCAATTTCTGGGGCATCGCCGGCATGGCGGTCGCCGTCCTGACCACGCTTGCCCAGCCCGGCATGCAGGTTTCGCTGTGGATGCTGATCGCGATGGCGATCGGCGGCGGCGGCGGCCTCTACATCGCCGCGCGCATCGAGATGACCGCGCTGCCCCAGCTCGTCGCGGCCTTCCACTCCCTGGTCGGCCTCGCCGCGGTGCTCGTCGCCGTCGCCGCCTTCTACTCGCCGGCGAGCTTCGGGATCGGCGTCCCGGGCGCCATCAAGCTCGGCTCGCTCATCGAGATGGGCCTCGGCACGGCCATCGGCGCGATCACCTTCACCGGCTCGATCGTCGCCTTCGCCAAGCTCCAGGGCCTGCGCTCGCGCGCGCTCGAGGCCATGCCGATGCAGCATCCCGTCAACGCCGCGCTCGCCGCGGCCTGCGTCGTCCTGCTGGTCTGGTTCTGCCTGACCGGCAACGAGGCCGCGCTGTGGCTGCTCATCCTCGCCACGCTGGTGATGGGCTGGTTCCTGATCATCCCGATCGGCGGCGCGGACATGCCCGTCGTCGTGTCGATGCTCAACTCCTACTCGGGCTGGGCCGCCTGCGGCATCGGCTTCACGCTCCAGAACACGGCGCTGATCGTCACCGGCGCGCTGGTCGGCTCCTCGGGCGCCATCCTCAGCTACGTCATGTGCAAGGGGATGAACCGCTCGATCTTCAACGTCATCCTCGGCGGCTTCGGCACCGACGCCGCCGCCGGCGCCGCGGCTGGCGGGGCGAAGGAGCAGCGCCCGGTCAAGTCGGGCTCGGCCGAGGACGCGGCCTTCATCATGAAGAACGCCGCCTCCGTCATCATCGTGCCGGGCTATGGCATGGCGGTGGCCCAGGCCCAGCACGCGCTGCGCGAGATGGCCGACATGCTCAAGAAGGAAGGCGCGACGGTGCGCTACGCGATCCACCCGGTCGCGGGCCGCATGCCCGGCCACATGAACGTGCTGCTCGCCGAGGCGAACGTGCCCTACGACGAGGTGCTCGAGCTCGACGAGATCAACCGCGACTTCGCGCAGACGGACGTGGCCTTCGTCATCGGCGCCAACGACGTCACCAACCCCGCGGCGAAGAACGACCCGAAGTCGTCGATCTACGGCATGCCGATCCTCGACGTGGAGAAGGCGAAGACCGTGCTGTTCGTGAAGCGCTCGATGGCGACGGGCTATGCCGGCGTCGAGAACGAGCTGTTCTTCCGCGACAACACGATGATGCTCTTCGGCGACGCCAAGAAGGTCTGCGAGGAAGTCGTCAAGTCGATCGGCGGCGGCGGGCACTGAGCCCCGCCCTCAGCCACCCGGCGCGGGAAGCCTGAGCCGCGAGAGCACGAGGCAGCCGGCGGCCGCGATCGCGCCGAACGCGGCCATCGCGAGGTAGGCGAGCCCGCCATGGGCCGCGTAGACCGGCCCGAGCGCCCACATCGCCACGCCCATCAGCAGCGCGTTCGCGCCGGCGTGCAGGCTCTGCGCCGAGGCGGCGTGGCTCGCCGGCATGTGCCTCGCGATGAAATGCACCGCGCCCAGGTAGGCGAAGCCGAACGAGCCGACATGCAGGCATTGCAGCGCGACGAACTCCCAGAACCCGGTCGCGAAGCCATGCAGCGCCCAGCGCGGCACCGCGCAGAGGCACCCGAGCATGAGCATCGCCGTCGGCGCCATTCGCGCGACCACGTGGCGGCTGTACCAGAGCAGCACCAGCTCGACGCCCGTGCTCACGCCCCATAGCCAGCCGACCTGGCTCTGGCTGAGCCCGACCGCGTTCCAGTGCAGGGAGCTGAAGGCGTAGAGGACGGCGTGGCTCGCCTGCACGAAGCTCGACGCGGCGAGGAACACGAGGAAGACCGGCTGCGCCAGGAGGTGGCGCACGGGCGCGCGCGGACGCGCGGTCGCCACCGCGCCGACGTCGCGTGGCAGGCACCACGAGCCAAGCGCCGCGACGGCGAAGAGGGAGAGGCAGATCCACGGCACGGAGCCGACGCCGAAGTGGTCGATGAGCGGCCCGCCCGCGATCGCGAAGGCCATGAAGGCCGCCGATCCCCAGAAGCGCACGCGGCCGAAATCGACGGGCTGGCCCCGGCCCGCCGCGACGGTGAGCGCGTCGGCGAGGGGGCCGGAGGGCGAGCGCACGATCGTGTAGGCGATCGCGATCGCCGCGAGCAGCCAGAACGATCCCGTCGCGAGGTTCAGCGCGAAGATCGCGAGCGTGGCCCAGTTCAGCGCGAGGACGACCTCGCGCGCGCCGCCCATCCTGTCCACCCAGCTGCCGAAGAACGGCATGGTCAGGACCCGCGCGAGGATGGTCACGAAGCCGAGCGCGCCGAGCTGCGCGGGCGTGACGCCCTGCGCCTGGTACCAGAGCTGCATGCCGGGCAGGTGCACGCCCATGCACGCGTAGTGCAGGAGGTAGAAGAGCGACAGCCGCGTCGCGGTCCCGGGGGCCCAGTTCACGCGCGCGTGGCCGCCGGCGTCCTCAGCCGAAGGCCCAGTTGGGCAGCCAGAGCACGAGCCCGGGGATGTAGGTGATCAGGAACAGAACGAGGAACATCGCGCCGAGGAATGGCAGCGCCTCGCGCGTGAACTGGTCGAGCGGCACCTTGAGGATCGCCGAGGTCGTGTACATCAGCGTGCCCACGGGGGGAGTCACGCCGCCGATGGTGAGGTTGAGCACGATGATCAGCCCGAAATGCACCGGGTCGACGCCCAGCTTGGTGACCACGGGCACGAGGATGGGCGTGAGCAGGATGAGGGCCGCCGTCCCCTCGATCAGCATGCCGACGACGACCAGGAGCATGTTGATGATCAGCAGCAGCAGCCAGGGCTCGCGCGTGAGCGAGACGATCCACGCCGCGATCTTCGGCGGGATCCGCTCCCAGGTCATGTAGTAGCCGAAGGCCGAGGCGCAGCAGATGATCAGCATGATCACCGCCGTCGCGAGCGTCGCCTCGAGCAGGATCGGGTAGGCCTGCGAGAGCTTGAGCTCGCGGTGCCAGAAGGCGCCGACCAGGACGGCGTAGATCACCGCCAGCGCGCCGGCCTCGGTGGGCGTGAAGATTCCGTAGCGGATGCCGATGATGATGAAGACCGCGATGGACAGCGCGCCCAGCGCGTCGACGAAGGCCTTCATGACCTCCTTCGGCGGCGGCATGGTCGCGCGCTGGGGGACGTATCCGCGGCGCTTGGCGATGAACCGCACCGTCACCATAAGGAAGACGCAGACCATCAGCCCGGGGACGACGCCGCCGAGGAAGAGGCGGCCGATCGAGACGTCGGCGATGAAGCCGTAGATGATGAAGCCGATGCCGGGGGGGATGATCGGGGTGATCACCGCGGCGCAGGCGGTGATGGCGGCCGCGAAGGCCGGCGTGTAGCCGCGGCGGATCATCTCCGGCCCGACCATCTTGGCCTGCATCGCCGCGTCGGCGTTGGCCGAGGCCGAGAGCCCGCCCATCAGCGTCGCGAGCAGGACGTTGACCTGCGCCAGGGCGCCGTTCATGTGCCCGACCAGCGCGTCCGCGAAATGCATGAGGCGGCGCGTGATGCCCGCATGGTTCATGATCACGCCGGCCAGCGTGTAGAACGGCACGGCGAGCAGCGGGAAGGAATCGGTCGGGCTGATCAGGCGCTGGGCGAACATCTCGAGCGGCAGCTCGTCGCCCTTGAACATGAAGTAGGCCAGCGCCGCCGCGCCCATCGACACGGCGATGGGCACGTTGAAGGCGAAGAACACGAACATCAGAAGCAGGGGCACGTATTCCATGGCCTCAGCCTCCCCGCGCGGCGGACAGGCGGCCGCGCGCGGCGATCGCGTGCCGCAGCGTCATCGCGCCGAGGCCGAGCGCGGCGCCCGCATAGTGGATCGTGTAGGGCCATCGCAGCGACGGCATGGGCGTGTCCCAGGAGTCGATCGCGAACGTGACCGCAAGCCCGCACACCCAGCCGAGGAAGGCGAGGGTAAGCAGGTCGGCGAGCCCCGTCGCGACGCGGCGCGCCGCGTCCGGGAACAGGCCCGTGAGCATGTCGATCGACACGTGCTGGCCGCGGCGGAAGGCGGCGGCCGAGCCGAAGAAGATCGCCCAGCAGAAGCCGACGGCCGCGATCTCGGTCGTCCACGTGGCAGGCTGCGCGCTGACGTAGCGCGTGAAGACGCCCCATGCGGTGGCGAGCACGACCACGACCATGGCGGTGCAGGCGACGATCTCCTCGACGCCGCGCATCCCCGGCGCCTCCTCGCTCGCCACGGCGCCGCCCGTGTCCTCGGCCATCGGTGGCGCTCCCCTCAGCCGTGTGGCTGCTGCGCCTGGAACCTCTTCTGGCCCGCCTGTGGCGCGCCCGCGAAGAGGATCCGCGTCACCCGGTCGATCATCGCGCCATGGAACGCGACGGCCTCGGGGTGGAAGTCGGCCTTCGGGCGGGGCTCGGGGTCGAAGTTGTGGAACTCGTCGACGCCGCGCACGAGCATGGCGCTGTCGCGGCCGCCGATCTGCCGGACATAGGTCGGCACGTAGCGGATGGTGAAGCCGATCCGGTCCCAGTCGGCGTTGTTGGGCTCGGAGCCGTGGATGATGCGCACGTGGTGCAGCGAGAACTCGCCGGGCTGCAGCACGATGTCGGCGGCGTCCTTGTCGTCGATGTCGACCTGGATCTCCTGGCCGCGGCTCAGCAGGTTGTCGGAGGCGAAGGTGTCCTTGTGCGGCACCTGGTCGTGCGCCTGCGTGCCCGGCACGACGCGCATGCAGCCGGAGAGCGGCGTCGAGGCCTCGAAGGCGATCCATGCGGTCACGACGTCGGGGGACGACAGGCCCCAATAGGTCGAGTCCTGGTGCCAGGACACGAAGCCCGGGCTGTGCGCGGGCTTGTGGAAGAAGCCTGAGGCCCAGCACAGGATGTTCGGCCCGAGCACGTCCTCGACGGCGTCGAGGATGCGCGGATGGCGCACGAGCTCGTCGATCCAGGGCACGAGCAGGTGGGGCTTCTGGTTCGTGCGCTTGGACAGCATGCCGCCCTCGCGCGCGCAGAGCGCGGCGTATTCGCGCCGCAGGGGCGCCATCTCGGCGGCATCCATCGCGCGCAGCGGCGTCAGGTAGCCGTCGCGCCGATAGGCGGCGACCTGCGCCTCGGAAAGCATCTTCGGCATGTCCGGCATCTCCCCCCGTCGAACGCGTCGATTAGACGGGCGGGGCGGGTGTTGGTCAAGGACGCGCGCGCGCCCCGGGCCGCGCGGGGCGCAGCGCTGCCCCGCGTCGCGGCGGTCAGTCCGCGAGGAGGCGCGGCGCGTCCTCGAGCAGGCGGCGTATCTCGACCAGCAGCGCTGCCGCGTCGGCTCCGTCCACGGCGCGATGGTCGCCCGACACGGTCAGTCGCGCGACGTCGCGCACGACCACCTGGCCATCCCGGACGACGGGCGTCGGCACGAAGGCGCCGACGGCGAGGATCCCGACCTCGGGCGGATTGACCAGCGCGACGAATTCCTCCGCGCCCAGCAGGCCGAGGTTGGAGACCGTGAAGCCCGCGCGCGCCATGTCGGCGGGGCCAAGCCGCAGCCCGATCGCGCGCCGCCGCAGCCGGAAGCTCGCCGAGGCGATGCCGGAGAGCGAGAGCCGGTCGCAATCGGCGACCACCGGCACGGCGAGCCCGTGCCCGGTCGCCACGGCCATGCCGAGGTTGACGCGCCCGAGCGCGACGGCGGCGCCGTCCTCCCAGCGGGCGTTGAACCGCGGCACGTCGCGCAGCGCGAGCGCAACGGCCTTCATGACGACGTCGTTCGCGGAGACGGGCGCGCCGGCGGCGCGGCGCGCGGCGACCAGCTCGCCGATCGCGCCGCCATCGACCGTGAGCGACACCGAGAATTGCGGCACGGCGGCGCTCGCGCCCATGCGCCGCGCCATGCCGCGCCGATAGATGTCGTCGCGGCGCTCGCGCTTCGCCGGCGCGGGGGCGCGCGCCGCGAGGGCGTCGCGCACGTCGCGCTCCTGGACCCTGCCACCAGGCCCGCTGCCACGCAGCGAGGCGAGGTCGAGGCCGCCCTCGCGCGCGAGGCGGCGCGCGATCGGCGTGGCCAGGGTCCATCCTCCGGCTTGCGCCGCAGGCTCCTCGGCGGGTGCATGGCGTGGATCCGGCGCTGGCGCGGCGGCGGCGGCTGGCGTCGCCGGGGATGTCGCGACGACCGCGCCCTGCGTCGCGATCACCGCGAGAAGCCCGTCGAGCGGGACCTCGCTGCCCGGCGCGGCGACGACCCGCAGCAGCGTGCCATCGGCCGGGGAGGGCAGCTCCGTCGCGGCCTTCGCGGTCTCCACCACGGCGAGCGGCTGGCCGGCCCGCACGGCGTCCCCGGGCTTCGAGAGCCATTCGACGACCGTCGCGCTCTCCATGTACTCGCCGGCGGCGCCGGAGAGGCGGAACTCGAGCTCAGCCATGGCCGGCCCGCACGGCGTCGCGCGCGGCAGCGGCGATCCTCGCGGCGTCGGGGATAGTCGCCAGCTCGAGCGGCTGGCTGTAGGGCACGGGCATGTCGAGCGCGCCGAGCCGCGCGACGGGCGCGTCGAGCCAGCCGAAGGCGAGCTCGCCCACCGTCGCGGCGAGCTCGGCGCCGTAGCCGCCGAAGCGCCAGCCCTCGTTCACCACGACGCAGCGATGCGTGCGCTTCACCGACCCGACGATCGTGGCCGTGTCGAGCGGGCGCAGCGTGCGGATGTCGACCACCTCGGCGGATATGCCCTCCGCGGCCAGGACCTCCGCGGCCTTCAGGCTCTCGAGCACCATGCGCGAACTCGCGACGATGGTGACGTCCGTGCCCGGGCGCGCGATCGCGGCCTTGCCGATCTCGACGACGTGCTCGCCGTCGGGGACCGGCCCGCGCGTGTTGTAGAGGAACTTGTGCTCGATGAAGACGACGGGGTTGGGGTCGCGGATGGCCGCGGCCAGCAGGCCCTTCGCGTCGGCGGGCGTCGCGGGCATCACGACCTTGATGCCGGGGATGTGCGCGACCATCGCCTCGAGGCTCTTGGAATGCTGCGCGCCCGCGCCCGCGCCCGCGCCGCCCTGCGTGCGCAGCACGAAGGGCAGCGTCACCTGGTCGCCCCAGACGAAGGGCAGGACCGAGGCCTGGTTGAGCAGCTGGTCGAGGCAGAGCGGCAGGAAGTCGATGTACATGATCTCCGCGACCGGCTTCAGCCCCATCATCGAGGCGCCGACCGCCATGCCCGCGATCACCTGCTCCGAGATCGGCGTGTCGCGCACGCGCTCCGGCCCGAACTCGGCCTGCATGTCGCGCGTCACCTTGAAGACGCCGCCATAGACGCCGACGTCCTCGCCGAAGACGACGACGGACGGGTCGCGGCGCATCTCGCCGAGCAGCGCCGCGTGCAGCGCCTCCGCGTAGCGAAGCTCGGCCATCACGCGGCTCCCTTCACGTATTCGCCCGCGTCGAGCTCGCCGACCGCTGGCAGCGGGCTTTCGAGCGCGAAGGCCACGGAGCGCCCGACCTCGGCGGCGGCGTCGGCGTCGAGCGCCTCCACCCTCGCGTCGCCGAGTTCCGCGCGCAGCCGCGCGGCCATGTTCGGGATGGGATCGCGCGGCTTCCATGCCGCGACCTCCTCGGCGGGCTGGTAGCCGCCGACATCGGAGGTGGAGAAGCCGAGCAGCCGGTAGGTCTTCGCCTCGATCAGCGTCGGTCCGTCGCCGCGGCGCGCGCGCTGCGCCGCGCGCGCGGTGGCGGCATGGACGGCGAGCACGTCGTTGCCGTCCACGATCTCGCCGGGGATGCCGTAGCCGATGGCGCGCGAGGCCAGGTCGGCGACGCTCGACTGCGCGCTTGCATGGACCGTGAGGCCATAGAGGTTGTGCTCGCACAGGAACACGAGCGGCAGCTTCCACAGCGCCGCCGCGTTCAGCGCCTCGTGGCACGCGCCGATCTGCGCCGCGCCGTCGCCGTAGAAGGCGAGGACGACGTTCGGCTGGCGGCGCACCTGGAAGGCGAGGGCCTGGCCGACCGCGACGGGCAGCGCGCCGCCGACGATGCCGCACCCGCCCAGCAGCCCGACCTCGCGGTCCGCGACCAGCATGTGGCCGCCGCGCCCGCGGCACGTGCCGGTGGCGCGTCCCATGATCTCGGCCATCAGGCGGCCGGTGTCGACGCCCTTGCCGACATAGTGCGCGTGGCCGCGATGGGTGCTGGTGACGATGTCCTCGCGCTCGAGCGCGGCCGTCGCGCCGATGCCCACGGCCTCCTGGCCGTCGCAGCGGTGGATCGGCCCGCGCGTGCGGCCCTCCTTGTGCAGGCGGCCGATCGCCTCCTCGAGCAGGCGCACGACCTGCATCTTCCTGTAGAGCTCGGCCTGCATCTCGAGCGATGGCGCGTTCTGCATGCGCGGGTCAGCCTTTCCATTCGGCGGCGGCGCGGCGCGTCGCCTCGGTGAAGTCGTGCCAGGCGATCCGGCCGTCCAGCCATGCCGCGAGGCGGCCGGAGAACAGGATCGCCTCGTCGATGACCCGTGGCGCGAGCGCGGGCTGGCGCTCGAGCAGCGCCGCCGCCTCCTCCAGCGTCGCCGCGCTCGCCAGCAGGTGGCAGAAGCCGCCGATGCGCGCGACCGCGAGGCGAAGTGCCAGCGCGCCGGCGCGCGCGGCGAAGGCATGGTCGCCCGCGGCGGCCTCGCCGCGCAGCCGCCAGAGCGTCTCGTGCAGGGCGCGCGCATAGCCCTCGGCGTAGACGAGCGGCCCCGCGGGGAGCATCACGCCGCGCCGCGCCATCATCTCCGCGATCTCCGCGGGCGGCGCGCGCCAGATGGCCTCGCGCGCGGCGACGAGCCCGGCGAGCGCGGGCGGCGCGGGCGCGGGCCGCGATGGCGTGGCGGTGCCGGCGTCGGCGCCGGCGAGGGAAAGGCGCGCGCGCAGGCCGTCGCGGCCCTGGCGCTCCTGCACGCGGCGACCGAGGGCGCGCAGCGCGTCCACCCCGGCCTCGATCCCGCCGAGATGCGTCACCTGCGCGCTCTCGGCCTGCAGCGCGTCGAAGACGAGCTCGAGGAACTGGCGCTCCGGCCAGTAGAGGAACCCGCCGGGCGGGACCTGCATCACGTCCCCCGTGGCCTCCGCGTCGACCACGAAGGGCGCGTGCCAGAGGATGTGGTTGCCCGCGATCTTGGCGCAGTGCAGGTCGATCTCCGCCGGCAGGCTCGCCAGCAGCGCGGCCGTGGTGCGCGGCGCGCGCCCCGCGTCGAGCGCGATGCGCAGCCGCGTGTCGCCCGCGTCGAGGAGGATCGTGGTCGCCATGGCGCGCGATGGTGGGCGAGGCATCGCCCTCTTGTCCAGACGCGACGCGTGATCGCCTGCCGCGCGGCGACTATGCTGTGCGCGCAGCCATCCGGGGGAGGGTTCCATGGCGTGCATGCAGCACGGTGCACGCGGGCGTCGCGCGATCGGTCGTGCCTCGCTCTCCGCGGCGCTCCTGTCCGTCGCGGCCTGCGCGGGGCGCATCGATGCCGCGCGCGATCCCTTCGCGCTGGGCGTCGCCTCCGGCTATCCGTCGCCCGACGGCTTCGTGATCTGGACGCGGCTCGCGCCCGAGCCGCTCGCCCCCGATGGCGCGGGCGGCATGTCGCCCGCGTCGATGGATGTCGCCTGGGAGGTCGCGGAGGATCCGCGCTTCGAGCGCATCGCGCGCCGCGGCGTCGCGACCGCCGAGGCGGCATGGGCGCATAGCCTGCATGTCGAGGTCGGCGGGCTGGGGGCGGGTCGCCCCTACTGGTACCGCTTCGTCGCGGACGGACGCGCCTCGCCCGTCGGCCGCGCGGCCACGGCGCCGTCCCCCGGCGCGGCGGCGGCGCGATTGCGCTTCGCCTTCGCCTCCTGCCAGCACTACGAGCAGGGCTGGTTCGTCGCCCATCGCCACATGGCGGCCGAGGAACTCGACCTCGTCGTCTTCCTCGGCGACTACATCTACGAATCCTCCTGGGGCCGCGACCACGTGCGCGCCCACGAGGCAGGCGAGCCGGCGACGCTGGCCGCCTATCGCAGGCGCCACGCGCTCTACCGTTCCGACATCGACCTGCAGGCAAGCCATGCCGCCTGCCCCTGGCTCGTCACCTGGGACGACCACGAGGTCGACAACGACTACGCCGACGACCGCTCCGAGGACCTCTGGCCGCGCGAGCGCTTCCTGGCGCGTCGCGCGGCCGCCTATCGCGCCTTCTACGAGCACATGCCGCTGCCGCCCTCGATGCGGCCGAGCGGGCCGGACATGCGCATCCATGCCCGTCTCGACTGGGGCGCGCTCGCGCGCATCCACGTGCTCGACGACCGCCAGTACCGTTCCCACCAGGCCTGCCCGCGGCCCGGGCGCGGGGGCTCGAACACCGTCGGCGCGTCCTGCGCCGAGCGGCTCGATCCGGCGCTCACCATGCTCGGCGGCGCGCAGGAGCGCTGGCTGGACGAGGGCTTCGCCTCCTCGGGCGCGCGCTGGAACGTGATCGCGCAGCAGACGCTGGTGGCGCGGCTTGCGCGCCAGTCCGGGGGCGAGGCGCGGGTCTGGACCGACGGTTGGGACGGCTACCCCGCCGCGCGCGCGCGGTTGCTGGACTCGCTCGTCGCGCGCCGCGCCTCCAACCCCCTGGTGGTCGGCGGCGATGTCCATGCCTGGTACGCGGCCGACCTCAGGCGCGACTTCGACGACCCGCGCGGCGCGATCGTGGCGAGCGAGGTCTGCGGCAGTTCGATCACCTCGCAGGGGCCGTCGCATGCGCGCCTTGCCACGCTCGCGCCGCTCAACCCGCATTTGAGCTTCGCCGACGGGACGACGCGCGGCTACGCGGTCGCGACGCTGGCGCGCGGCGGCGCGGAGGTCGCGCTGCGGACGGTCGAGACCGTGAAGCGCGCCGACGCCGGGATCTCCACCCTCGCGCGCATCGGCATCGAGGACGGCAGGCCCGGCGTCCATGTCTCGGGTGCGGCGTGAGCCTGGCGCCGCGAGGCTGGCCGCGCGCCATGCCCTCGCCTATCCTGCGCGCCTCCCACCGACCGGAAGACGCATGACAAGCAAGCCCATCGCGCCGCGGGGACGGCTCTTCTTCGCCAATCCCGGACCGACCAACATCCCGGACTCGATCCTGCTCGCGACGGCCCACGCGACCATCGATTCCAACGACCCGCGCTTCGTGCCGGTCTACGAGGAATGCGTCGCCGGGCTGAAGTCCATCCTGCGCACGACGGGGCACGTGTTCTTCTACACGGGCTCCGGCCACTCGGCCTGGGAGGCGAGCCTCGTCAACCTGTTCTCGCCCGGCGACCGGCTGCTGGTGGTGGAGACCGGGCATTTCTCCGAGGACTGGTCGCAGATGGCGCGCGACCTCGGCCTCGAGGTCGAGACGGTCGCCGCGGACTGGCGGCGCGGCTGCGACCCGGACGCCGTGCGCGTGGCGCTGGAGGAGGACAGGGGACACCGGATCCGCGCCGTCTGCGCCGTCCACAACGAGACCTCGACGGGCATGACGCTCCCGCTGGCGCGGATCCGCGCCGCGATGGACGCCGCGCGCCATCCGGCCCTGCTCCTCGCCGACACGATCTCCTCGCTCGGCAGCATCGACTTCCGCATGGACGACTGGGGCGTCGACGTCGCGGTCGGCGGCAGCCAGAAGGGGTTGATGATGCCCACGGGCCTCGGCTTCACGGGCGTGTCCGCGCGCGCGCTGGAGGCGCATCCCCGCGCGCGGCTGCCGCGCCACTACCTCGACTGGTCGCGGATGCTGAAGCGGCCCATGAAGAGCTTCGTCGGCACGGCGCCCACGCCGATGTTCTACGGCATGAAGGAGAGCCTGCGCCTGATCGCGGAGGAAGGGCTCGACGCCGTCTTCGCCCGCCATTCGCGCCTCGCGCGCGCCGTGCGCGCCGCCGTGCGCCAGTGGTCGGGCAACCACGGCCCGCAGCTCTTCTGCCTCGACCCGTCGCGCCTCTCGGATTCGGTCACCGCGGTGCTGATGCCCGAGGGCCATGACGCGGAGCGGCTGCGTGCCTCGACGCTGGGCCGCTTCAACGTCTCGCTGGGTGGCGGCCTGTCGCGGCTGTCGGGGCGGGTCTTCCGCATCGGCCATCTCGGCGACCTCAACGAGCCGATGGTGCTCGGGACGCTCGCGTCGGTGGAGATGGCGCTGAAGCTCGAGGGCATCCCGCACGCGCCGGGTGGCGTCGACGCCGCGATGGCGGAGCTGGTTGCCGCGGGCTGAAGGCGGCGGCGGGAAGGGGAGGCGAACATGTCCCTGCGCGGCGATGGCGGACCACGCTACAGGAACCCCCGCGGCGCCGACGCGCCCTACGAGCGGATCGTCGTCGATCGCCTGACGCCTGTGATCGGTGCGGAGATCACGGGCGTCGACCTCGCCGGCCCGCTGCCGGAGGGGACGATGGACGAGATACGGCGCGCGCTCGCCGAGAACCTCGTCATCTTCTTCCGCGACCAGCGCATGTCGCCCGAGCAGCACCTGGCCTTCGGCCGACGCTTCGGCGAGCTGCATGTCCATCCCGCCGCGCCGCATGTCCCGGGCCTTCCCGAGCTGATGGTCATCCGCGCCGACGCGAACTCGACGCGCGCCAACGGCGAGGGCTGGCACAGCGACGTCTCCTGCGAGGAGGAGCCGCCGATGGGAAGCATCCTCCACATCCGCGAGTGCCCGCCGCATGGCGGCGACACGCTCTTCGCGAGCATGTACGCGGCCTGGGAGGCGCTGTCGGACCGCATGAAGGCGTATCTCGAGGGCATGCGCGCGGTGCACGACGGCGAGCATGTCTATCGCGGCCTCTACTCGAACCTCGGCGTCGCCGACAAGCCGAGCTACCCGCGCGCGGAGCACCCCGTGGCGCGCGTGCATCCGGTGACGGGCCGCAAGGCGCTCTACGTCAACTCAGGCTTCACGACCCGGCTGCTCGGCGTGCCGCGCGACGAGAGCGACGCGGTGCTCGCCTACCTGTTCCGGCACGCGGAGAACCCGCTCTTCCAGTGCCGGTTCCGCTGGCGCGAGGGCAGCGTCGCGTTCTGGGACAATCGCTGCGCGCAGCATCGCGCCATGTGGGACTACTGGCCCCATGTGCGGCAGGGCCTTCGCGTCACCGTGAAGGGCGAGCGCCCGGCCGGCTAGCCTCGATGGCTCCCGGCCGCGGCATCTGCCGCCCCGGGAATGGCCAGCCCGGGAACGGCCAGCCCGGAAATCGAAAGGGCCGCCGGCATTCCTGCCGACGGCCCTCACGCAAGCCCGCTCGCGCGGACGTCGCGCGTCAGTAGCCCTCGCGCTCCATGCGCTTGCGCTGCACCTTGCGCATGCGGCGCACGGCCTCGGCGCGCTCGCGCGCCTTGCGCTCGGAAGGCTTCTCGAAATGGCGGCGGAGCTTCATCTCGCGGAAGATACCCTCGCGCTGCATCTTCTTCTTGAGAGCGCGGAGCGCCTGGTCGACATTGTTGTCGCGGACGATGACTTGCACGGGGAGAAGGCTCTCCTTTCCGACTTGATTCGGGTTCACGAGACGGGGCCGGCATGGCCGATCCCGGAAAACGGGCGCGGTGTATAACACGCGTCCCCCGGTCGGCCAAGCGCCTAGGATGCGATTTTCGCCAAGGCTTTACCGGGGATGGGGCGGGTTCCATATTGCCGCCCATGGCAATCCTGAAGATAGCGCGCATGGGCCATCCGGTGCTGCGCCGCCGGGCCGACGAGGTGCCCGACCCGACCGCCCCGGCCATCCGGACGCTGGTCGCGGACATGGTCGAGACGCTGCGGGACATCAACGGATCGGGGCTGGCCGCCCCCCAGGTCCACATTCCCTTGCGGGTCGTGATCTTCCACGTGCCCGCGCACCGGGCGCAGGCGGACAGCCTGCCGCGGCCCGAGGGCATGACCGCCCTCGTCAACCCGGTGATCGAGCCGCTGGGCGACGAGCGCGAGGATGGCTGGGAAGGCTGCCTCTCGGTCCCGGGGATGATGGGGTCGGTGCCGCGCTCCAGGCGCATCCGCTACACGGGCATGACGCCCGAGGGTGCCCGGATCGAGCGCGAGGCCGACGGCTTCCATGCCCGGGTCGTGCAGCACGAATGCGACCATCTCGATGGCATCCTCTATCCCCAGCGCATGACCGACCTCTCGCTCCTCGGCTTCGTCGAGGAGATGCAGAAGCGCTTCGCGGAGGCCGCGCATGCCGACCGCGACTGAACGCGACGACGCCCCCGGCGCGCTGCGCCGCGCGATCCTCGAGGCGGCGCTGCCCCATGTCCCCTTCGATGGCTGGTCGCAGGCGACGCTCGAGGCGGGCGCGCGCGACGCCGGGCTCGGCGAAGGGGAGGCGCTGCGCGCCTTCCCGGGCGGGCCGGTCGAGGCGATCGCCTTCTGGTCGACCGATGCCGATCGCGCGATGGTGGCCGCGCTGGAGGCGATGGACCTCGGCGCGATGCGCACGCGCGACCGCATCGCCGCGGCGATCCGCCAGCGGCTCGCGGCCGTCGCGCCGCATCGCGAGGCGCTGCGCCGCGCGCTCGGCGTGCTCGCGATGCCGCACAACGCGCCGCGCGCCGCCGAGCTCACCTGGCGCACGGTCGATGCGATATGGCGCGTCGCCGGCGACCGCTCGACCGACTGGAACTTCTACTCGAAGCGCGGGCTGCTGGCCGGCGTCTACGGCGCGACGCTGCTGCGCTTCCTCGAGGACCGATCGGAGGGCGCGGCGGAGAGCTGGGCCTTCCTCGACCGTCGCATCGAGGACGTCATGCGCGTGCCGCGCGCCCTGTCCGGCCTGCGCGACAGGCTCGCCTGCCTTCCGGGCCCGCTGTCCCTGCTGCGCGGGCGGCAGGCCGGTCGCCGCTGAGGATCAGCCGCCGCGCGGCGACAGCCGCGTCACGTGGCCCATCTTGCGGCCCGGCCGCGCCTCGCCCTTGCCGTAGAGGTGCAGGCACGCGCCGGGCTCCGCGGCGAGGCGCGGCCAGTCTTGCACCTCGTCGCCGATGAGGTTCTTCATCACCGCGTCCGAGTGCCTCTCGGGCGAGCCGAGCGGCAGGCCGGCGATCGCGCGCACGAGCTGCTCGAACTGGCTGACGGCGCAGGCGTCGATCGTCCAGTGGCCGGAATTGTGCGGGCGCGGCGCGAGCTCGTTGACCAGCACCCGCCCGTCGCGCGCCACGAACATCTCGATGGCGAGGAGCCCGACGACGCCAAGGCGCTCGACCACCCTGTGCGCGATCCGCAGCGCCTCCGCCGCGACGGCCGGCGCGACCTTCGCGGGCGCGATCGTCTCGTCGAGGATGTGGTGCGCGTGCCGGTTCTCGACCGGCACGTAGGCGGCGATGGCGCCGTCGGCGGCGCGCGCGACGACGACCGAGATCTCGCAGGCGAAGTCGACGATCGATTCGAGCACGCAGGGCACCGCGCCGAAGCGCGCGAAGGCGGCGCGCGCCTCG
Source organism: Pseudomonadota bacterium (assembly GCA_041178225.1). Taxonomy (GTDB): domain Bacteria; phylum Pseudomonadota; class Alphaproteobacteria; order CACIAM-22H2; family CACIAM-22H2; genus CAIOSQ01. The sequence goes on from JBEGVV010000184.1 coordinate 21,150, forward strand.
GCCTCGCCGGCGACCCGTGCCTGTCCCTTGCCGTCGTAGCCCATGCGCGCGGTCTTCAGGATGCCGGGCGCGATCGCGGCGGTCGCCGCCGCGATGTCGCCGGGCGCCGCCACGGGCATGAAGCGCGCCGTGCCGATCCCGGCTGCCTGCATGGCCGTCTTCTCCTGCACGCGGTCCTGGCAGATCGCGAGCACGGAGGGCGAGGGGCGCACGGGCTTCAGCCGCGCCAGCGCCTCGACCGGCGCGAGCGGGATGTTCTCGAACTCGTAGGTGATGACGTCGGCCGCCTCGGCGAAGCGGCGCTGCGCGGCGGGATCGTCGTAGGCGGCGCGGATCGTCAGCGCCGCGACCTGGCTCGCTGGCGCGTCTGCCTCGGGGCAGAGGATCGCGCAGCGATAGCCAAGCCGCGCCGCCGCCATCGCGGTCATGCGGCCGAGCTGGCCGCCGCCGAGGATCCCGATGGTCGAGCCCGGTGGCAGCGGTGCCGCGCCCGCGCTCATCGCCCGCCTTGCGTGGCCGGGGTGGCCGGCAGGTCGACCGGCTCGCGCGCCACCGCCGCGGTCTGGGCGTCGCGCCAGGCGGCGAGGCGGCGCTCCAGCGCCCTGTCGCCGAGCGAGAGGATCGACGCCGCGAGCAGGGCGGCGTTGCGCGCCCCGGCCTCCCCGATGGCGAGCGTGCCGACCGGGATCCCGCCGGGCATCTGGACGATCGAGAGCAGGCTGTCGAGCCCGTTCAGGGTGCGGCTCTGGACCGGCACGCCCAGCACCGGGAGGGTCGTCATGGAGGCGACCATGCCGGGGAGGTGGGCGGCGCCGCCGGCGCCGGCGATGATGACCTTGAGGCCGCGCCGCCGGGCCGAGCCGGCATAGGCGACCAGCCGCCGCGGGGTGCGGTGGGCGGAGACGATCCGTGCCTCGTGGGGGATGCCGAGCGCCTGCAGCAGTTCGGTGGCCGCCCGCATCGTCTGCCAGTCGGACTGGCTGCCCATGATCACGCCGACCGCCGGCGTCGTCCTGGCCATGGCTCCTGCTCCAATGCTGGGCGCCCGGGGCGCCGGAAAGGCTGCGAGTTACAGGAGGATGGCCGGGCCGCGCAACCCGGTTGCGCCGTCCGCGGGGGAGATTTCGGTAGGCAAGCCGCGCGGATTTGCGTGTAGATTGGATCCGATAAGGATCCATGTCGACCGCCGGCCGGGCGGGGAATGGGCCGTTTCGAACAGGTCGCGTGAGCGATGAAGATCGACCCGAGATCACCGAGGGAAGTGGCTGCCGGTCGCCCGGTGCAGCGCGCCGCTGGCGCCGGAGCCGCGCGCGCGACGGCCGCCGCCGGCCCGGCCGCGTCCGCCCCGGTGCGGGACGTGACATCGGTCCTCGGCATCCCGGAGACCGAGTTCACGCCCAAGGTCCGGCAGGCCATCATGACGCTGATGGCCGAAGTCGACGCGCTGCGCCGCGACCTGCAGGTGGCGCAGTCCCGCCTCAAGAGCCTCGAGCAGCTCGCCGACCAGGACACGCTGGCGCCGATCCCGAACCGCCGCGCATTCGTGCGCGAGCTGTCGCGCACGATGTCCTATGTCGAGCGCTACGAGACGCCCGCCGCCGTCCTCTACTTCGACGTCAACGACCTCAAGAAGATAAACGACGGCTTCGGCCATGCCACGGGCGATGCCGCCCTGGTGCACGTGGCGAGGCTGCTCGGCGACAACATCCGCGACACGGACACGGTCGGCCGCCTCGGCGGCGACGAGTTCGGCGTGATCCTGTCGCATGCCGACGAGGCGCAGGCCGCGGAGAAGGGCTCCGCGCTCGCCAAGGTGATCGAGGACACGCCATTCAGGTGGCAGGACAAGCTCCTGCGCCTGTCGGTCTCCTGGGGCAGCTATTCCTTCCGCTCGGCCGGCGACCCCGCGCATGCGCTCGACGCCGCGGACCGGCAGATGTACCTGCGCAAGAAGGGCGTCGTCCGGGACTAGGACGCGCCGGCGTCGCCGCTCAGGCGATGATGTCCGGGACGAGCATCGCCTCGAGCCGCAGGACCTGGTCCTTCAGCGCCAGCTTCCGCTTCTTCAGCCGCTGCAGGCTCACCTGGTCGTGGCGCGCGTCGCTGGAAAGGCGCGCGATCGCCTCGTCCAGGTCGCGATGCTCCTCGCGCAGCCGCGCGACGCGCTGGCGCAGCTGCTCGGGGTCCTCGGCGATCCCCGTGCCGGTCGTGCCCGGGACGCCATGCACGCGGGTGATCGCGCCATCCTCCGCGACCGCCACGAGGTCGCCGGAGGAGAACTCCGCCTGGCGCGACGGCTCGAGGCGCAGCAGCGGCGGGCCGCGATGCCCGAGCTCGCGGCCGACCACGATGCCGATGCCTAGGATCGCATCGACCTCGCCGAGCACGATCGCCGCCGGGCCGATGCCCGCGGCGACGAGCTCGAGCAGCACGGAGCTCGACGAGCTCGAGCCGCGCGTGGCGGAGAGCATCAGCACGCGTCCCGCGAGCGCCTCGCCGCGATGCTCGCTCTCCGGGTCGGTGATGCGCCCCGTCGACGGGTCGACGCCGCCCCAGAAGCTGAGCGGCCGCGCGCTGCGCAGGACGACGCCCGTGGCGACGCCGGGAAGGACGGGCTCGGCCTTCACGACCACAGCCCCGGGTGGCGCACGAGCCGCCCCGCGACCGCGCTCTCGACGCAGTCCGCGAGCGTGCCGAAGGCGACGTCGCGTCCGGTGTTCGGCTTCATGTAGTGGGCGAACTTGCCGGAATTGGTGACCACGAGGCCGCGCCCCTCGGGCATCACGGGCGTGACGACGACGCAGGTGTCGGCGACGACCACGACGCCTGCGGCGCGCAGCGCCCCGAGCACCTCGCCCGTCGCGAGCGCGTCGAGCGCGTGGCGACCGGTGCAGGCGTAGAAGGGCACGCGCGCGCGGCGGCCTGCGAAGAGCGTGGCCAGGCGCGCGAGCTCGGCGGCCGACATGTGCGGGCTGCCCGTGGCCACGGCGTCGATCGTCGCGCCGGGCCCGGCCTCGCCGGTCGACAGGCCGGCGCGCGCGGCGGCGAGCATGGGCGCGTCGAGGACGATCCGGTGCGCGGGCACGTGGCCGCCGCAGGCCGTGGCGAGGTCTGGCGCCTCCGGCGTGCGGCCCACGACGTGGAAGAGCCCGATCGCGCCCGTGGACGCGGCCGCCGCGCCCAGCGCCTTCAGCCGATCCTCGTCGCAATCCGCGGGCAGGCCGATGATCGCCGGGACCTCGCCCATGCAGGCGCGGCCAAGCCAGGCGCCGAGCACGGGGTAGAAGGCCTCCTCGGCGACGAGCGCCGCGGGCAGGGCGGAGGCGTCGACGACGACCGTCGCGTGGCGCGCCGCGTCGAGATGCAGGCCCGCGCGCGGCGCGCGGCCGGCCAGCGCGCAGCATATGTCGAGGAAGTCGCCGTAGCGCGCGGTGCGCGCGCCCAGCACCGAGTTCACGAAGGCGATGGCGTTGGACTCGCCCCAGGCGACATGGGTCCCGGCCGCGGGCCTGTGCCCGGCCTGGTAGGGCGCGCAGGTCCAGGTCGGCCGGCAGCCCAGCGCCTCGTAGGCGACGGCCATGCGCTCGGCGAGGCCGCGCGCGTCGCCGTCAAGCCGCACGACCCCGGCATGGACGCGGTCGAGCGCGCCGACATTGAGCGTCGTCGGCACGGCGACGTGCCCGCGTTCGGCCACCAGGAGCTCGGCGAAGGCGACGCCCGCCGGCCCGTGGAAGAGGCAGCCATCGACATGGGCCGAGGCGACCTCGACGAGGTCCCCGGCGCCCATCAGCCGGGCGGATTCGGCGACCACGCGCATGGCGCGCTGCGCGGCCGGGCCGTGGAGCCCGTCGAGCGTCGCGCGTTCCTGCGGCGTGAGCGCCAGCATGCCCCGTCACGCGTAGATGCGGTTGACGCCGGTATCCACCGCCGCGAGGCCGACGCCGTATACGTGGACGGAGATCGCCTGGCAGAAGCCCGTGTTCGCGATGCGATGGATCTTCGCTGGATCCGCGGGCGCGTGCGAGCAGGCGCCGGGGCCGCGGAGTTCCGTCGCGCGCAGGGCCGGCGCGCCGTCCGCGAGCGCGAAGAAGCTCTCCTCGAGCTCGCCGCAATGGACGCCGAGCGCGCACCAGGCGCGATGGGCGTGGACGGGCGAGGCCTGGCCCGGGATCCAGACCAGCGACAGCACGCAGAAGCGGCCGTCCGGGTCGGCGTGGATCAGCCGCCGCGCGTAGGTCTCCGTCCGCGGCGTGCAGTCGCAGCCCGCCAGGAAGTCGGTGCGGCCGAGCCAGGGGCGCAGCACCGCGGCGGCGCGCGCCGCGGCGTCGTCCATCCCGGGAACCATGGCCGCGCCGAGCTCGGCGATGAAGTCGTCCATCGGGCGAGGCATCGGGGAGCGTCCTGCCGCGTTCAGCGGTTGCGCGGAACCCGGCCCTCGAGCGGATAGGCCGGGTCGTTGTAGCCGGGCGTCGAGGGATGGCCGGTGGCGACGAGCGAATCGATGAAGGCCTCGTCCTCGGCGTCGAAGCGGTAGTCGAGGGCAGGGCGGTAGGACTGCCACTGCTCGAGCGTGCGCGGGCCGGCGATCGCCGATGTGACGAACTGGTTGTTGAGCACCCAGGCGATCGCGAAGGCGACCGGCGTCGTGCCCTTGCGCTCGGCATGGGCCTTCACCTGCAGCGCCATCTCCAGCGACTCGTGGCGCCACTCCGTCTGCATCATGCGCTTGTCCTTGCGGCTGGCGCGCGAGCCCTCCGCCGGCGCCTGGTTGGGCGCGTACTTCGCGGAGAGCACGCCGCGCGCGAGCGGCGAATACGGGACGGCGCCGAGGCCGTAATGGCCGCAGGCCGGCAGGTGCTCGACCTCGGGCATGCGGTTGAAGGCGTTGTAGTAGGGCTGGCTCGCCACCGGGCGGTCGATGCCGAGGCGGTCGGCGATGTTGCAGATCTCGGCCACGCGCCAGGCGCGGAAGTTCGACAGCGCGAAATGGCGGATCTTGCCGGCGCGCTGCAGGTCGCCCATGGCGCGGACGCTCTCCTCGAGCGGCGTGCCGTGGTCTTCCTTGTGCATGTAGTAGACGTCGATGTAGTCGGTCCCGAGGCGGCGCAGCGAGGCGTCGCAGGCCTCCATGATCCACTTGCGGCCGAGCCCGCGGCGGTTGGGGCTGGTCTCGAAGCTCATCGGGTCGCGCACCTTCGTGGCGAGGACCCAGTGGTCCCGGTCGCGCGCGATGGCGCGGCCGACGATCTCCTCCGACCTGCCGTCGTTGTAGACGTCCGCGGTGTCGATGAAGTTGCAGCCGATGGCGCGCGCGTCGTCGACGATGCGCGCGGCGTCGGCCTCCTCGGTCGCGCCCCCGAACATCATCGTGCCAAGGCAAAGCGGCGACACGTGGAGGCCGCTGCGGCCAAGTCTGCGAAGCTCCATGGATTCCCTCCCGGCGATCAGGGTCGCCCGTTTAGCACGCGCGCGGCCGCCATCCCAGCGGCGGCGTTGACAGGGCCGGGGAGGCGACCCAGCATCGCCGCCCCAACGACGCGAGGACGACCATGACGCGACGCAAGCCCGAGGAACTGCGCAGCCACCGGTGGTACGGCGCCCAGGACCTGCGGTCCTTCGGCCACCGGTCGCGGACCAAGCAGATGGGCTTCGCCTCCGCCGACTACGCGGGCAAGCCCGTGATCGGCATCGTCAACACCTGGAGCGAGATGAACCCCTGCCACGCGCATTTCAGGCTGCGCGCGGACGAGGTGAAGCGCGGCGTCTGGCAGGCCGGCGGCTTCCCCGTCGAGCTGCCCGCGATGTCGCTGGGCGAGCCGATGATGAAGCCCACGACGATGCTCTACCGCAACCTGCTGGCGATGGAGGTCGAGGAACTGCTGCGCGCGAACCCGATCGATGGCTGCGTCCTGCTCGGCGGCTGCGACAAGACCACGCCGGCGATGATCATGGGCGCGGCGTCGATGGACATCCCGACGATCTACGTGCCCGCCGGGCCCATGCTGCGCGGCCACTGGCAGGGCAAGACGCTGGGCTCGGGATCCGACGTCTGGAAGTACTGGGCCGAGAAGAAGGTCGGCAACATCGACGAGCGCGCCTGGGGCGAGATGGAGGACGGCATCGCGCGGTCCTTCGGCACCTGCATGACCATGGGCACCGCGGCGACGATGATGTCCGCGGCCGAGGCGCTGGGCATGTCGCTCACCGGCGCGTCCGCGATCCCCGCCGCCGATTCCGCGCACCCGCGCATGGCGACGGCCTCTGGCCGCCGCATCGTCGAGATGGTGTGGGAGGACCTGAAGCCGACCGACATCATGACCCCGAAGGCGATCGAGAACGCGGTCGCCGTCACCATGGCGCTGGCCGGCTCGACCAACGCGATCGTCCACCTGATCGCCATGGCGGGGCGCGTGGGCGTGAAGCTCGACCTCGACCAGTTCGACCGCATCTCGCGGCGCATGCCGCTGCTCGCGAACATCCGCCCCTCGGGCAAGTACCTGATGGAGGACTTCTTCTACGCCGGCGGCCTGCCCGCGATGATGGCGCGGCTCAAGGACCTGCTGCACCTCGATTGCATGACGGTCAGCGGCAGGACGCTGGGCGAGGAGCTCGAGGGCGCCAAGGTCCACGACGACGACGTCATCATGACGCGCGCGGCGCCGCTGGCGGCCGAGGGCGGGCTCGCCGTGCTGCGCGGCAACCTCTGCCCGGACGGCGCGGTCATCAAGCACGCGGCGGCGCAGAAGGACCTGCTGGTCCACGAGGGGCCGGCGATGGTCTTCGAGGACTACAACGAGATGGCCGCGCGCATGGACGACCCCGACCTTCCGGTGACGAAGGACTCCGTCCTCGTGCTGAAGAACGCCGGCCCGCTCGGCGGCCCCGGCTTCCCGGAATGGGGCATGCTGCCGATCCCGAAGAAGCTGCTGGAGCAGGGCGTGCGCGACATGGTGCGCATCTCCGACGGGCGCATGTCCGGCACCAGCTACGGCGCCTGCATCCTGCACGTGGCGCCCGAGGCGGCGATCGGAGGGCCGCTGGCGCTGGTGCGCACAGGCGACGTCATCGCGCTCGACGTGCCCAATCGCACGCTGACGCTCAAGGTGCCGGAGGACGAGCTCGCGCGGCGCCGCGCGGCGTGGAAGCCGAAGGCGACGATCTATCCGCGCGGCTACGGCCAGATGTTCGCCAAGCACGTCACCCAGGCCGACAAGGGCTGCGACTTCGACTTCCTCGAGGGCGACGCGCCGATCCCCGAGCCCGAGATCCATTGACCGGCGGGCCGAAGGGCGAGGTTTCCCGCCTCCTCATCGAGGCCATCGGCAGGGTCCGGAATTCCGCCAGCCTCGTCCTCGACGGCGCGGCCGCGCGCCCTCGGCGGGCCGCGGCTCGGGCGCTGGCCCGCGCCGTGCCGCGCGACAGGTGAGCGCGGGGCGTCTATTCTCCAGCGCAAATCCCCAGGGAGGACCGACATGACCAAGACGACGCTCCTTGCCGCCGGACTCGCGGCAATCGCCATCTCCGCTTCGACGCCCGCCGCCGCTCAGGACACGATGCGCCTGATGACCGGGCCGCAGGGCGGCGTGTGGGTGCCGCTCGCCGGCGCCCTCAAGAACATCTGGGAGAAGGCGATCCCCGGCGTCACCGTGCAGACGCTGCCGGGCGCGGGCATCGCGAACGTGCGCGGCATCGACGAGGACAAGGCCGAGATCGGCTTCGGCAACTCGATCTCCACCGTCGACGGCGTGAACGGCGTCGCGCCCTTCCCGCGCAAGACGACCAATGTCTGCCAGATGGCCACGCTCTACCCGCAATACTTCCAGATCGTGGTGAACGCCGACGCCGGCATCAACTCGATCAGGGACTTCAAGGGCAAGGGCCTCGCGGTGCAGACCCGCGGCAACACCGCCGAGGTGATCACCAGGCAGATCCTCGAGGTGCATGGCCTCAAGTACGAGGACATGCGCACGAGCTTCCTGCCGTCCTACACCGACGCGGCCTCGCTGCTGAAGGACGGCCAGGCGCAGGTCTTCACGCTCGGCACCACGATCCCGGCCTCGTCGATCATGGACCTCGCGACCTCGCGCGACGTGAAGCTGCTCGACCTGCGGGACTCGCTCGAGGGGATGCGCAAGCTCAACGCGGGCTACTACGGCATCGACCTGCCGGCGAACACCTACCCGAAGCAGTCGGCGCCGGTGACCAAGATCGGCTACGCCGCGCACCTGGTCGTCTCGTGCAAGCTGCCCGAGGCCCGCGTGCACGCGATGATGAAGGCGATGCACGACAATTTCCGCGACCTCGTCCTCGTCAACAAGGCGATGGAAGGCGTCGGCCCGAAGGAGATGGGCGTCGACATCGGCGTCAGGTTCCATCCCGGCGCCGCGCGCTTCTACGCCGACCACGGCGTGAAGGTCGGGTCCTGAGCCTCTCGTCCGGCGCCAGGCAAGGGAGCGCGGGCGCGTGAGCGAGGTCGATCCGGGTCATACCGGTGCCTACCGGCGCTGGGTGACGTGGGTGGTGAGCGGCATCGGCGTCGCGATGTCGCTCTACCATCTCTGGATCATCGGCGGCGGCCCCGCGGTCGAGCATTTCGCGCAGGCGACCGGCTACGACCCCCGCTCGAGCTTCCCGTGGATCTGGACCGGCCCGCCCAGCGCGATCATCTACCGGGCGGGCCATCTCCTCTTCGCCGTCGTCCTCGTCTTCCTGATCTACCCGTTCGGCAAGGAGCGGGGGCAGGGCAACCCGGGCCCGTGGGACATCCTCGTCCTCGTGGTGGCGGTGGCGGTCGTCGCCTACCCGATCGTCTTCGACCGCTACCTCACCGACCGCATGCCCTACGTGGACGACCCGACGACGCTCGACCTCGTCGTCGCGGCGATCGGCGTGGTGGTCGTGATCGAGGCCACGCGGCGCGTGCTTGGCTGGGCGCTGCCGCTCACGGCGATCGCGTTCCTCGCCTATGCGCTGCTCTTCGCGAAGATCGACTGGCGCGTCACGCTCGACCAGCTCTACCTGACGACCGAGGGGATCTTCGGCTCGACGCTGCAGGTCTCCGCCGCCTACGTGATGGTCTTCGTCGTCTTCGGCGCCTTCATGGAGAAGACCGGCACGGGCCAGCTCTTCATGGATTTCGCGCTGTCCCTGACGGGCCGCCAGGCCGGCGGGCCCGGCAAGGTCTCGGTCGTCAGTTCCTCGCTGTTCGGCACGATCTCCGGCTCCGCCGTCGCGAACGTCATGGTCGACGGGCCGATCACCATCCCGCTGATGAAGCGCACGGGCTTCCGCCCGGCCTTCGCCGCGGGCGTCGAGGCGGTGGCCTCGACCGGCGGCCAGATCATGCCGCCGGTGATGGGCGCGGCGGCCTTCGTGATGGCGGAGTTCCTGCGCACCAGCTACTTCCAGATCACGCTCTGGGCGCTGATCCCATCGCTGCTCTACTACGTCGCCTGCTTCGGCGCGGTGCATTTCGAGGCCAAGCGCCACGGGCTCGTCGGCATCCCGCGCGAGGAATGCCCGCGGCTGGGCCAGGTGCTGCGCGAGCGCGGCCATCTCTTCATCCCCGTCGGGATCATCCTCCTGATGATGTTCACCGGCTGGTCGTCGCCGCTGGCCGCGCTGGTCGCGACGCTCGCCTGCTTCCCCGTCGCGATGCTGCGCGCCAACACCCGCGGCCCGCTGCGCGCGATCATGGTCTGGGACGCCCTGGTGGAGGGCGCGAAGGGCGCGCTCTCGGTCGCCATGGCCTGCGCCTGCGCCGGCATCATCATCGGCGTCGTCGCGCTCACCGGGCTTGGCATCACCTTCACGCAGCTGGTGCTCGGCGTCGCGCAGAGCAGCCTGTTCATCGCGCTGGTGGTGACCGGGATCGCGGGCATCGTGCTGGGCATGGGCATGCCGACGACGCCGGCCTACATCATCATGGTCTCGCTGCTGGTCCCCGCGCTGATCAAGCTCGGCGCGATCGAGCCCGCGGCGCACATGTTCGCCTTCTACTTCGCGATCCTCTCGGCGATCACGCCACCGGTCGCGCTCGCGGTCTTCGCCGCCGCGTCGCTGGCCAAGGCCGACCTGTGGGAGGCCGGCTGGGCTGCCGTGCGAATCGGCGCCGCCGGCTTCATCGTGCCCTTCATGTTCGTCTACGAGCCGGCGATGCTGATGATCGGCGACTGGCAGTCGATCGCAACCGCCGTCGCCACGGGCACGACCGGATGCCTGCTGCTCGCCGCCGGCCTCCATGGCTACCTGCTCCGGCGCTGCCGCGCATGGGAGAGCGTGGCGCTGGTCGTCGCGGCGCTGCTGCTGATCAAGCCCGGCCTCGTCACCGACCTGCTCGGACTCGGGCTCGCGGGCGGGATCCTCGCGCTGCAATGGCTCGAGCGCCGGCGCGCGGCGCGATGACGTGAGGCCACCCGCCTGGCGGCTCCTGCTCGCCTACGCAGCCATCTACTTCATCTGGGGTTCGACCTATCTCGCCATTAAATGGGCGGTGGAGACCATCCCGCCCGCGCTGGCCATGGGCGGGCGCAGCGTCGTGGGCGGCGCCTGCATGCTCGCGCTCGCCGTCGCGCTGCGCGCGCGCATGCCGACGCGGCGCGAACTGGCGGCGGCCGCGCTCGTCGGCACGCTCTTCTTCGCGGGCAACCAGGGACTGCTCGCCACGGCGCAGACGCGGCTGCCTTCGGGCGTGGCGGCGCTCCTGATCGCGACCATCCCCTTCTTCGTGCCGCTTTCGCTCTGGGCGCTGGGCGGCGGCAGGCCCAGCGCGCGCACCGCGCTCGGCGTCGGCATCGGCGTGGCAGGCGTCGCGCTGCTCGTGAATGGCGGCGCCGCGCTCGGCATGGCCGACCCGTTCTTCGCGGGGATCACGCTGCTCGGCGCGGCCAGCTGGGCGCTCGGCACGGTGCTCGCCACGCGGCTGCCCCGGCCGCCGAGCCTGCTCGTCAACGCCGGGTCGCAGCTGCTGGTTGGCGGCAGCGTCCTGCTGCTGCTCGGTTTCGCCTTCGGGCAGGTGGAGCCGGGCGTGCTGGAGCGCGCGTCGCTGCGCTCGCTGGCGGGGATCGCCTACCTCCTCGTCTTCGGCACGTTCTGCGGCTTCGGCGCCTTCGTCTGGCTGACGCGCCACGAGCCGCCGACGCGCATCTCCACCTACGCCTTCGTGAACCCGGTCGTCGCTGTGCTGATCGGGCATTTCGCCGCGGGCGAGCCGCTCACCGTCGCGATGCTCCTCGCGATGGCCGCCATCGTCGGCGCGGTGGTGCTGATCGTCACCGACCGCGTGCGCGGGACCGCGACCTAGCCACCGGCGCGGCGCGCGCGCCAGGCGCGCCAGGCCGGCCAGAGCAGCGTCGCCGCGGCCACGAGCAGCAGCAGCAGCGAGGCCGGGCGCGTGAAGAGCGGCGCGACGGATCCCGCCGACATCATCAGCGCCGAGCGCAGCTTCGCTTCCGCCATCGGCGCGAGCACGAAGCCGATCACGAAGGGGGAGAGCGGGAAGCGCGCATACTCCATGGCGATGCCGAAGGCGCCGAAGCCCAGCATGATCCAGACATGGGAGACCTGCGCGCCCTCCGCGTAGGCGCCCATGGTGCAGAAGGCGATGACGAGCGGGAAGAGCAGCGCGCGCGGCACGAGCATCAGCCGCGCGAAGAGCAGGCAGCCGCCGGTCATCAGGACGAACATCGCGACATGTGCGACGAGATGCGTCGCCATGATCGTGTGCACGATCTCCGGGTTCGTGCTGAAGAGCAGGGGGCCTGGCCGCAGGTTGTGGATGACGAGGGCGGCGAGGAGGATCGCGTCCGCGATGCCGCCGGGAATGCCGAGCGCGAGCAGCGGGATGAGCGTGCCGCCGGTGGTCGCGTTGTTCGCGCTCTCCGCCGCGACGATCGCCTCCTCGCTGCCGGTGCCGAACTTCTCCGGCTCCTTCGAGACGTTTCGCGCGACCGTGTAGGCGACGATCGACGACACCGTGGCTCCCACGCCCGGGTGGATGCCGATCCAGAGCCCGATGAGCGAGGAGCGGACCATGTTCCATCCGTGCACGACGTAGTCGCGCAGCGAGATCATGATGCCGCGCATGCTCGCGCGGATGTGGTCGGTGCCCTGCTCGATGTGCATCGTGTCGGCGACGATCTGCGACATCGCGAAGAGGCCGATGACGACGGGCAGGAGCGGGAAGCCGTTCGTGAGCTCGTGGAACCCGAAGGTCAGGCGGACGAGGCCCGAGGTCTCGTCCACGCCCGGCATGGCGAGCAGCGCGCCGAGCGAGGCCGAGATCAGTCCCTTGAGCATCGAGCCCTGGCTGAGCGACGAGACGAGCACGAGCGCCGTGAGGACGAGGGCGAAGTTCTCCCAGGGACCGAGCATCACGGCGAGGCGCGCGATCGGCTCGGTGAGCAGGACGAGCGCCGCCCAGGACAGCGTGCCGCCGACGATCGAGGCCGCGTTGCCGAGGCCAAGCGCGCGGCCCGGGAAGCCCTTCTTCGCCAGCGGATAGCCGTCGAGCGTCGTCATGATGGCGTTGGGCTCGCCCGGGATGCGCATCAGCGTCGCGGTGACGAGGCCGCCCGACACGCCGCCCACGAACATCGACACGAGCAGCACGATCGCGTCGACGCTCGCCATCTTGTAGGTGAAGGGCAGGGTCAAGGCCATCAGCATGCCGGCCGTGATGCCCGGCATGACGCCCACGGCGATGCCCACGACCACGCCGCCGAGCATCAGCGCGAAGGTGCCGGGCGCGAACATCGCGAGCAGGGCATCCGCGAGCGTCATGGCAGGTTCACCAGCAGCACGCGGCGGAAGAGGTGGTCGAGCGCGAGCGCGCCCGCGACGCCGACGCCCATGGCCCAGGCGCTGGGCCGCGGCCGGAAGTCGGCGAGCGCGCAGCCGAGGCCCGCGAGGAACGCCATCGCCGACCAGAGGAAGGGCAGGCCCAGCGCGATCGAGGCCGCGAAGCCGCAGGTCGCGAGGAAGCAGGCCAGGGCGAGGCCGGGGCGCAGCCGGTACTCCGTGGTCCCCGACGCCTCGAGGCCGAGGATGAGGCGCTGCCCGGACTGCCCGACGCGCCGGCCGAGCAGCGCGCGGAGCATCAGCAGCGCCGCGAGGCAGAACAGCAGCCCCGCCACGCCCATCGGCGCGGTGCCCGGCCCGAGCGGGTCGTAGAGGGCGGCCGGCTCCCGCCACGCGGCGGCGAGGAACCCGCCCGCCACCACCATCAGGAGGGCGCCGGCGGCGACGTCGACGCGACGACTGCCGCCGCCATCCGCCTCCGCGCCAGGGGTCATTGCTGCGGTGCCGCCGCGCGGGCAACCGGCTCGATCGCCTTGAACACGCCGTCGAGATGGGTCGCGTAGGCGTCGCCGCGCATGAACTGGCCGGTCTGCGCCTGCCGCTCGAGGAAGGCCTTGACCTCCTCGGTCGCCATCGCCTTCTCGAGCGCGCCCGCGAAGCCCTCGATCGCCTCCCTCGGGGCGCCCTTCTGGGCGAACCAGAAGTTCTCGATGCAGAACTCGACGCCGAGCCCGAGTTCCTTGAGCGTCGGGATCTCGGGCTCCAGGGCGAGGCGCTGCGGCCCGGAATAGGCGAGCGCGCGGATCCCGTTGGCCTTGTAGCTCTGGTACTCGGAACTCGACAGGACGGTCGCCTGCGTGTGCCCGCCGACGATGGCCGCGAAGTTCTCGCCGCCGCCGCCGACCTGCGCGAAGCGGAACTTCGCCCCCGGATGGGCCTGCTCCATCGCCACGCCCAGCATGTGGTTGAGCGCGCCGATGTTGACGCCGGTGACGATCGTGCCGGGCCTGGCCTTCGCGGCCTCCAGCAGGTCCTTCAGCGACTTGTACGGCGAGTCCGCCCGCACGATCGGGTGGAGGCAGAAGCCGCCGGTCAGCGCGACGGGCGCGAAGTCGCGATAGGACAGGCCGCGGCGCGGATCGACGATCTCGCCCGACATGATCGCGAGGTGGATGACGAGGAACGTGTAGCCGTCCGGCGCCGCGGTGAGCGCCTGGCGCGCGCCGACGGAGAAGTGCCCGCCGACGTTCTGGATGACGACGGGCTGCGGCAGCAGCTTCTTCTCCTCGATCACCTTCTGCAGGTTGCGCGCGAGGATGTCGGTCGTGCCACCGGGCCCGAAGGGCACGATCACGCGCACGGGCTTCTCCGGCCAGGCGGCCTGCGCCTGCGCGGCGCCGAGCAGCAGCGCCGCGAGGGCCCCCGCGAGGATGCGAATTCGGTTCATGCGTCTTCTCCCCTTGTTCGTGTCTCAGATCTGCTGGACCGGCGGGCCCGCGAGCACGCCGGAAAGGTCGATGCCGAGGCCGGGCGCCTCGGGTGGCGCGATGCGGCCGTCGCGCAGCGCGAGGAAGCCCGCGGGCGCGTGGTCGAAGAGCGGCTGGTGGATCACGTGGTACTCGATCGAGTGGCAGTTCGGCAGCGCCGCGGCGAGATGCAGGTTCGCCGCCATGCACACGATGGAGTTGGAGTGGTGGAGCGTCACCGGGCGGTGGAACGCCTCCGCCAGCGCGGCGATCTTGCGGCCGAAGGTGAGCCCGCCGCTGATCGCGACGTCGAACTGCACGAAGTGCACCGCGTTCGCCTCGACCAGCCTGCGATAGGCGGAGAGCGTGAACTCGTTCTCGTTGCCGCAGACCGGGATGCCGCCCTCGGCCTGCACCCGCGCCATGCCGGCGACGTCCTCCAGCACGAGAGGCTGCTCGAACCAGGTCACGTCGTGGGGCGCGACCGCGCGGGCCAGGGCGATGGCATGCGGCACGTCGCAGGCGGAGACCGCATCGACCATCAGCAGCGCCTCCGGCCCGGCATGGCGGCGCAGCGCGGCGACGCGCGCGGCGTCGACCGCGACCGACGCGCCGCCGACCTTGATCTTCACCGCGCGGAAGCCCTGCTTGACGAAGCCGCCATACTCGACCCCGAAGGCCTCCTCGTCCTGCCCGTCGCGGTAGAGGCCACCGGAGGCATAGGGCAGGACCGGCCTGCCGTCGCCGCCGAGCAGGCGCCAGACAGGCATGCGCGCGCGCTTGCCCCTGATGTCCCAGAGCGCGACGTCGATCGCGCTCATCAGCTGCCAGGTGAGGCTGCGCCGCGTCGAGATCAGCGCGATGTCCAGCGCCTCGGCCCAGAAGCGCTCGACGAGGTCGACGTCGCGGCCGACCAGCCGCGGCTTCAGGTCCTGCTCGAGGAAGGACACCAGCGGCTCGGCGGACCCGCCGTCGCTCCAGGTCTCGCCGACGCCGACGATCCCGTCCTCGGCGACGACGAAGACCAGCATCACCTGCTTGCGCGTCCAGCGCAGGCGCGGGTTGCGCAGGGTCCCGCTCATCTCCTTCCAGACGACGCGCGGCACGATGTCGACGATCTTCATGCGGGGTTCCCTTGCGCGACGATGGTGCCGATCGCGTCCAGCTTCGCGTCGGACAGGTAGCCGTATCGGTTCACCCAGGCGCGGCCGCAAGCGGCCTCGCGCGCGATCGCGAAGCGGCGCGCGAAGTCGGCGACCGGGCCGTAGCCGTGCGCAAGCGCCCAGACCGGCGTGTCGCCGGCCTCGGCCTGGGCGTTGCGGATCTTGCGCGTCTGGGCGTGCCCGCCGACCGGGTGCGCTTCCTCCGGCTCGGGGTAGCGCCAGTCCTCGAGGCGGTCGAATCCCGCGTCGTCGACGAAGTCGAAGAGCGCGGCGAGCGTGCGCGGCAGCGCCGCGTGGCCGCGCAGCGCCGGGTTGGCAGCGGCCAGCGCGTCGCCCCACCCGCGCACCATCATCGCCCAGTGCATCGTGAAGAGCTTCGCCATGACGGCGTCGCATTGCGCGCCGGCGCGCCGGAAGGAGAAGCCGGAGAGGATCGAGAGCGGCGGCGGGAAGGCGCCGGCGACCAGCATGCGGCCTGGTGCCGCCTCGTCGAGCGCGGCGCGGAACGTGGCGACGATGCCCGAGGCGAGGTCGGCCTTGAAGGCCAGCCAGTCGCGCAACGCCGGCGCGTCGACGAGCGCCTGCAGCAGGCGGAAGCGGCCGCCGTCGCGCTCGGTCCACATCGTGAGGTCGGCGGGCGAGAGCCCCCCGAGCAACCGCGCGCGCAGCGTCCCGGCAGCCTCGCGCATCGCGCCGAAATCATGGCCCAGCCTCGCCGCCGCGGCCTCGGCATGCGGCCCGAAGTCGAAGAACGCGCCATCGAGCGAGTAGGGCGGGTATTCGGGCCAGTCGATGCGCAGGCCGTCGGCCTCCGGATAGGCGCGCACGAGGTCGCGCACCATCGCGCGCGCGTAGTCGTGCAGGTGCGGGCTCGCGAGCGAACCGTTGTTGTCGACGCGCAGCCGCGGCGTCGAGCCGTCGGGCAGGCGCGGCCTGTCCTCCTCGACCGGGCCGCCGAACTGCACGCGGTAGCCCGGCGGGATCGCGGCCTGCACCTGCAGCAGCACGGTCATGCCGCGGGCCTTCGCGGTGCGGATCGCCTCGGCCACGACATGGCCCTGCGCGCGCGTGAGGTCGTCCGCCGCCGCGGGCTGGTAGCGCAGGCCGCGATAGAGCGAGGCGTCGGGCACGAAGCTCGGCGCGGTGCGGACGGACAGTTCGCGCCGTCCCCAGAGCGGGCGGTCGAGCAGGCGCACGCTGCCCGCGCCGGCGTCGATGGGGGGCTCGCGGCCGCCCGTGCCGTCCGGCGCCGGCGCCATCACGTAGGGCGAGGTCGCGATCGCGTCGACGCGCGCGCGGCGCTGGAGGTTGTCGAGCACGGCCTCGACGCCCTCCACCTGGAAGAACTCCGGCATCACCGTGACGCCGTTCACCTGCGCTGGCCCCTTCCGCATCCCGTCCCCCGGCTTCCCCCGCCGCGATCAGCGCGGCGGTGCCTCGCCGATCCAGTTCTGGCCCGGCTCGAGCTTCCAACGATGCTGGTCCGCGGGTCGCGTGCCGCGCGCCCAGCCACCGATGACGTCCTTGTCGCGACGCCGCGCGCGCATGCGCGCCGCGATCGCGTCGGGATCCCAGTCCGCGCGCAGCTTGCGCACGAGCGCGTCGCGCACCGCGCGGTGCGACTTGTCCTCCGCGAGGTCGCGCAGCTCGCGCGGGTCCTCCGCGAGGTCGAAGAGCTGCGGCCGGTACCCGTTGTAGTCGACGAGCTTCCAGCGGCCGCTGCGGATCATGCGCTGCTGGACGGCCATGCCGCCGGTCCAGTGCGGCACCGCGTCGGTGCAGTACTCGGAGAAGGTCTCGTCGATCCAGGGCGCGCGCGCGTCGCGCGCGACATCGAGGAAGCTGGTGCCCTGGGCGTGCGGAAGGGGCGCGGCGCCGAGCGCGTCGAGCATCGTGGCGGTGACGTCGACGAGGTTGACGACCTGCGCGCGCCGCTCGCCCGCGGGCAGCCGCCCGGGCCAGCTGAGGACGAGCGGCACCTTCACCGATTCCTCGTGGAAGGTGTGCTTCCACCACAGGCCGCGCTCGCCAAGGTGGTCGCCATGGTCCGAGCTGTAGACGACCAGCGTGTCCTCGGCGAGGCCAAGCGCCTCCAGCCGGTCGAGCACCCTGCCGACGAGGATGTCGAGCCGTGTGACGAGGCCCCAATAGGCTGCGCGCGCGCGCAGCACGTCCTCCGGCCGCGTGTCGGCGATGCCGCGGTTGTCGCGCCACCACGCCAGCCAGGGATGCTCGCGCTCCGGCACCGGCAGCGCGGGCATGCCGATGCGCCCGGCATAGAGGTCGTAGTCCTCCGGCCATGCCACGTAGGGCGGGTGCGGCAGCATGAAGCCGACGGACATGCAGAAGGGCTCGTTGCTGCCCGCGCGGCGGCGCGCGGCGATGTCCTCGAGCGCCGCGATCGCGGCGTCGGCCGTCTCCATGTCCTTGAGCTGGTAGGAGCTCTGGCCGGGGCCCGAGACGTCGACGCTCACCCGGTTCGGGTCGTTGGTGTCGTTGAGCGGCCCCATGTCGTGGCGCGCGACGCCGCCATAGTTGGGGCTGTGGTCGCCGACGCTGCGCGCGACGAAGCCGTGCATCTGGTCGGGCCCCATGGCGTGGAGCCGGCTGACGAGGATCGGCCTGTAGCCCGCCGCCCCGAGCGCATGCGGCCAGGTGGCGCGATCCGATGCGAGGAAGTCGTCGTTGGTCCAGCAATCCTGCGCGGAGGGGTGTCGTGCCGTGAGCATCGACATGCGGCTGGGCACGCAGATCGGCGACGGGCAGTAGGCATTGTCGAAGACCACGCCGCGCGCGGCCAGCCGGTCGAGGCTGGGCGTGCGCACGAGCGGGTCGCCATAGCAGCCGGCGACGTGCTGCGCGTGCTGGTCGGAGAAGAGGAAGAGGAGGTTCGGGCGGCTTCCTGCCATGCGCGAAGCTTCGCGCGCGGCCAAGCCGGGCGTCCACAGGATTGTCGGGCCGCCGTCGCGGGCGGCCCGGCCGTTCAGAAGGCCTTCGCCCCCGCCAGCGCGGCGAGGCCCGCGCGCGCGACCTCGAGGTCCTGGTCGCCGCTGCCCGAGCCGACGCCGATCGCGCCGATGCAGGCGCCGTCGACGATGACCGGCAGGCCTCCGCGCAGGTTCGTGAAGTGCAGGTCCTGCGCCATCGCCAGCTTGAGCTCGGCGTCGGCGGGCGCGCCGCCCGTGGGCGCGCGCACCGACGCGGCGGTCTTGGCCTTGGCGTGGGCCGAGAGGACGGAGAGCGGCTTGGCGCCGTCCATGCGGATCATCGCGAGCATGTGGCCGCCCTCGTCGACGACGACGATGTTCTGCGGCACGCCCATCGCTACGGCGCGCGCATGGGCCGCGTCGAGGATGCGGCGGGCGCCGTCGAGGGTCAGGCGCAGGTGGGGGACGATGTCGGCCATGTTCAGTCCTTTCCCGGACCCGCGGGGCGGATCCACACATGCGTGTCGTGGAAGACGGCGCCGCCGTTCGGCGGGGCCGGATCGTCGCCGATCAGCGCGTTGATGCCGAGCCCCTCGGGGAAGTGGCGGTTGGGCCAGATGCTCTCGACCACCAGCACGCCGCGCTGCACGCCGTCGAAGACGCGCGCCTCGAGGGTCACGCGCCCGCGCGCGTTCCCGAGCGTCACGCGGTCGCCGGTGGCGATGCCCGCGTCGCGCGCGTCGTCGGGATGGACCATCACGCTTGGCCGGCCCTCGCGCCTGAGCGATCCCGGCGTCTCGGTGAAGGACGTGTTCAGGAAGTTGCGCGCCGGTGGCGCGAGCATGCGGAAGGGGTGCTCGGCGCTCGGGCGCTCCACGATGTCGTGGAAGTCGGGCCACTCGGGCATGCGCGCGCCCCACGGGCCCAGGGACTTCCAGTCCGGGCGGAAGCGGAACCGGCCGCCGGGATGGCCGAAGCCATCGAGGAAATGCGCCTTCTCGAAGGGCGGCGTGGCGTCGACCCAGCGGCCTTCCGCGACGGCCTCGGCGCCCGGCCAGCCGGAGGCGCGCAGCGTCGCGTCGATGAGCTCCATCTCGGTCATGCGGAAGCCCGGATGCTCCGCGCCGAGGCGCGCGGCGAGGGCGCAGATGACGGCGTGGTTCGAGCGGCACTCGCCGGGTGGCTCGACGAGCTTGCGCCCGACCTGGATCGTGGCGTGCCCGCCGGCCTGGTACACGTCGTCGTGCTCGAGGAACATCGTCGCCGGCAGCACGATGTCGGCCATCGCCGCCGTGTCGGTCATGAACTGCTCGTGCACGGCGACGAAGAGGTCGTCGCGCATGAAGCCGCGCCGGACCTTGTTGAGGTCGGGGCAGACATTCATCGGGTTGACGTTCTGGACCAGCATCGCCGTGACCGGGGGGCCGCCGCGCAGGTCCGCGGGGTCGTGGGTGAGGATCGCGCCCAGCCGCGACATGTCGAAGACGCGGATCGCGGGGTCGCGGAGGTCGAGGCCCTCGATCAGCGTCTTGTCCCAGCGATAGGCCGCGCCGAAGTTCCACAGCGCGCCGCCGCCGCGATGGCGCCACTTGCCGCCGACCGCCGGCAGGCAGCTCACGGCATGGACCATCGAGGCGCCGTTGCGCGAGCGCGAGAAGCCGTAGCCGACGCGGATGAACGCACGCTCCGTGCGACCATAGGCGCGCGCGAACGCCCGGATGTCATCGGCCTCCAGGCCGGTGATGCCGGCCGCCCAGTCCGGCGTGCGCGAGGCGAGGTGCGCCTCCAGCCCGGCGGGATCGTCGGTATGGCGCGCGAGGTAGTCGCGGTCGGCCAGGCCCTCGGCGAAGAGGACATGCATCACCGCGCAGGCCAGCGCCCCGTCCGTGCCCGGCCGCAGCATGAGGTGGTGGTCGGCGACCTGGGCCGTGGGCGTGCGGTAGGGATCCACGACCCAGAATCGCGCGCCGCGCTCCTTCCGCGCGCGCGCGACATGGGTCATGAAGTTGACCTGCGTCGCCACGGGGTTCCCGCCCCACATCACGACCATGTCGCTCTCCGCGACCTCGCGCGGGTCGACGCCGCTCTGGCGCCCGGTGCCGGCCAGCCAGCCGGCCTGCACGATCCAGGTGCAGATCGTCTTGTCCATGCCCGAGTACTTCATCGCGTGGCGCAGGCGGTTGATGCCGTCGCGCTGCACGAGGCCCATCGTGCCGGCGAAGAAATAGGGCCAGACCGCCTCGCTGCCGTGGCGCGCGGCGGCGTCGCGGAAGCGGCCGGCGATCTCGTCGAGCGCCTCGTCCCAGGACACCGGCGCGAAGCGGCCCTCGCCCTTGGCGCCGACGCGGCGCAGCGGGCGCGTCAGGCGGTCCGGGTGGTGGATGCGCTCGGCGTAGCGCGCGACCTTCGCGCAGATCACGCCGGCGGTGTAGCCATGCGCCTCGGCCCCGTTGACGCGGCCGATCGTCCGCTCGTCGAGCTTCTCGACCTCGAGCGCGCAGACCGACGGGCAGTCATGCGGGCAGACCGTGCCGTGCATGGTGCCGCGGCGCGTCGAGACGCGCGGGGCGATGGCGGTTTCGTCTGGCATCGTCTGGCCTTTCGCTCGGGGCGCCAGACTCGCCCCGGCCGGGGCGCCACGCAAGGGGCGGCGCGGTGCGAGCCGCGCGTTCCCGCGCGGCCCCGGGCGCTGTATTACTGGCCAGCCGCGACCGGCCGACCCGAGGTCGCGCGGGAAAGGAGCCCGAACGTGAAAGCCGTGATCCTCGCCGGAGGGAAAGGCACGCGCATCGCCGAGGAGAGCGTGTCGCGACCCAAGCCGCTGATCGAGGTCGGCGGTCGCCCGATCCTCTGGCACATCATGAGCTGCTACGCGGCGCACGGCATCACCGAGTTCGTCGTCTGCGCCGGCTACAAGGGCTACATGATCAAGGAGTATTTCGTGAACATGCTCCTGCACCATGCCGACGTGGAGGTCGACATGGTGCGGCGCTCGGTCTCGCATCTCGGCGCGAACCCGCCGCCCTGGAAGGTCACGGTCGTGGACACGGGCCAGGAGACCATGACCGGCGGCCGGCTCAGGCGCGTCGCGCCCTTCCTGGCGCCGGGCGAGACCTTCTGCATGACCTATGGCGATGGCGTCAGCGACGTCGACATCGGCGCGACCATCGCCTTCCACCGCGCGCAGAAGGTCGCGGCCACGATGACGGTCGTGCGCCCGCCGGCGCGCTTCGGCGCGGCGGAACTCGACGGCGACCGCGTCGTCGCCTTCCGCGAGAAGACGCAGGCCGACAGCGGCTTCATCAATGGCGGCTTCTTCGTCCTCGAGCCATCGGTGCTCGACCTCGTCGAGGGCGACGCCACCGTGTGGGAGCGCGCGCCGCTCGAGCGCCTCGCCGCGTCGGGCCAGCTCGCCGCGTTCCGCCACACCGGCTTCTGGCAGCCGATGGACACGCTGCGCGAGAAGCTGATGCTCGAGGAATTGTGGGAAAGCGGCAGGGCGCCCTGGCTGAAGCGATGAATCCCTCCGCCGATTTCTGGGCGGGCAGGCGCGTCCTGCTGACCGGCCACACGGGCTTCAAGGGAAGCTGGCTCGCGCTCTGGCTCGCGCGGCTCGGTGCGCGCGTGCATGGCCTGGCCCTGCCGCCGGAGACCCGGCCGAGCCTGCATGCGCTCTGCGCCGCGACGCCCGCGCTGGGCGAGACGATCGGCGACATCCGCGATCCCGCGACCTGCGCCGCCGCGATGGAGGCGGCCTCGCCCGAGATCGTGCTGCACCTCGCCGCCCAGGCGCTGGTCCGGCGCTCCTATCGCGAGCCGGCCGCCACCTACGCGACGAACGCGATGGGCACGCTCAACGTGCTGGAGGCCGCGCGGAACCGGCCCGGCCTGCGCGCGATCCTGGTGGCGACCACCGACAAGGTCTATCGCAACGACGGCGCCGGGCGCGCCTTCCGCGAGGACGACCCGCTTGGCGGCCACGACCCCTACAGCGCGTCCAAGGCGGCGGCGGAGATCGTCGTGGAATCGCATCGCGCGAGCTTCCTCGCCTCCGCCGGGGTCGGCGTCGCGACCGCCCGAGCCGGGAACGTCATCGGCGGCGGCGACTGGTCGGAGGACCGGGTCGTGCCCGACCTGCTGCGCGCGCTCGACGCCGGGCGCCCGGTGGAACTGCGCTACCCCGGCGCCGTGCGTCCCTGGCAGCACGTGCTGGAGCCGCTGTCGGGATACCTGCGCCACGCGCAGGCGCTGGCCGAGGATCCCGGACGCGCGCCCGCCGCGCTCAACTTCGGCCCGGATCCCGGCGCGTTCCTCACCGTGCGCGACCTCGTCGAGCGCTTCTCCGCGCGCTTCTCCGGCCGCCCGGGCTGGACGGCGCAGCCTGGCGACCATCCCGCGGAGGCCGGCTACCTCACGCTCGATTCCGCGCGCGCAGAGGCGACGCTCGGCTGGCGGCCGCGCCTGTCCGCCGACGCCGCCATCGCCTGGACCGCCGGCTGGCATGCCGCGCTCGCCGCGGGCGCTCGTGCGCGCGACCTCGTCCTCGCCGACATCGAACGCTACGAAGGCACCGCCCCATGACGACGCTCGCCTGCCGCTCCTGCGGCGCGCCACTTTCCCGCAGCTTCGTCGACCTCGGGCGCACGCCGCTCGCCAACAGCTACGTGCCGCCGCACGTCGCCGGCACGCCCGACCCGACCTTCCCGCTGCACGCACGGATCTGCGACGCCTGCCTGCTGGTGCAGGTGGAGGCCGTGACGCCGCCCGAGGACATCTTCGGCGAGTACGCCTATTTCTCGTCCTATTCCTCGTCCTGGGTCGCGCACGCGAAACGCTTCTGCGAGGACGCGACGCGGCGCTTCGGCCTCTCTCCGTCCAGCCTCGTCGTCGAGGTCGCGAGCAACGACGGCTACCTGCTCCGCCATTTCCTCGCCGCGGGCATTCCCGTGCTCGGCATCGAGCCCGCCGCGAATGTCGCGGAGGCGGCGAAGGCGCTCGGCATCCCGGTCGAGGTGCGCTTCTTCGGGCGCGAGGCGGCGGACGGGCTTGTCGCGTCAGGCCGCGCGGCCGACCTCGTGGTCGCCAACAACGTGCTGGCGCACGTGCCCGACCTCAACGACTTCGTCGCCGGCCTCGCCCGCGTGCTCAAGCCCGCGGGCGTGCTGTCGGTCGAGTTCCCGCATCTCCTCAACCTCATCCGCGAGGTGCAGTTCGACACGATCTACCACGAGCACTACTGCTACTTCTCGCTGCTGGCCGTGGAGCGGGCCTTCGCGCGCCACGGGCTGCGCGTCTTCGACGTCGAGACGCTGCCCACGCATGGCGGCAGCCTGCGCGTGCTCGCCTGCCGCGCCGACGGCGCGCCGCGCGCGGAGGAACCCGGCCTTGTACGCGTGCGCGCGGCCGAGCGCGCGGCCGGCCTCGACCGCGTCGAGGCCTATGCGGGCTTCCAGGCGAAGGTCGACGCGGTGCGCGACGCGCTGCTCGCCTTCCTGCGGCGCGCGCGGGCCGAGGGACGCAAGGTCGCGGCCTATGGCGCGGCGGCGAAGGGCAACACGCTGCTGAACTACTGCGGCATCGGCATCGACCTCGTCGAGTACGTGGTCGACCTCAACCCGCACAAGCAGGGGCGCCTGCTGCCCGGCTCGCGCCTGCCGGTCCATGCGCCCGCGCGCCTCGCCGAGACGCGCCCCGACTACGTGCTGGTCCTGCCCTGGAACATCGCCGCGGAGATCACGTCGAGCATGGCGCATGTGCGCGGCTGGGGCGGGCGCTTCGTGGTCGCCGTGCCGACCACGCGCATCCTCGACTGAGGCCGCCGCGTCAGGCGCGGCGCAGCCCGAGGCTCGCCGCCACGAGGCGGCGCAGCTTCCAGGCGTGGCGGCCGGCGTAGCGCAGCAGCGAGGGGAGCAGCGCCGCGCGCTGGGTCGCCGGCAGGCCGGACTCGCCGAGCAGTCGCAGCGCCTCGCGCAGGAAGTCGCGATAGAGGCGCTTCTGGTCCGCGAGCGTGCGCGGCTTGTAGCGCGCCTCCGAGAGCGGGGTCTGGCGCTGGTAGTAGATCGCCGCGTTCGACGCGGCCACGCGCCCGGAGAGCAGGAAGGGCAGCATGGTCACGAACTCGTTGCCCCAGGCATGGCCGAAGCGCTCCGTCG
>JBEGVV010000185.1:0-18036 GCA_041178225.1 Pseudomonadota bacterium
ACGCCGTCGTTGTTCGACGCGGTACCGAAGTACTGGTGCATGAAGCCGCCGACGACGACCTGGATCGGGGCCGGGGCCTGGGCCGAGGCAACGCCGGCCGACGCCACCAGCCCTGCCGCGACGAGCGCGGACGTAGCGAGAAGCTTGTTCATGGGAACCCTTTCTCAGTTGATGCGCGGTGGTCCGGGGACCTCCGAGCGAGAATTGCTCCGAGTGGAGCGAGCGCAAAATGACGGCTTTCCCCATGGCGGACAATCGGGCCGTGGCCATGTGTTGCGGGAAGCGCGCGGCTGTTGCATCCCGGCCACAGCCTCCCGCCCCCGCCCAGGGGCTCAGAAGCTCAAGCGCAGGGCGGAGACCATGCCCCGGCCCCGGTTCCGGTCCTCGGCCCCGAAGCGCGAGCCGCCATTCGCGTGGCGCGCCCCGAAGCCCGAAAGCACCAGGTCGACCCCGGGGGCGACAGAGTATCCCGTTGAAAGGACGACGATATCCGACTTGTCACGACCAGGCGTGGTGGCCGTCCCGGCGGTCCGGGAGCGCAGGTGCCCCATTGCGGCGCTCCAGCGATCGCGGCGCCAGGCGAGGCCGATCGCCCTCGCCCGGCCATCCAGCGCGCTGCCCGGATTGGCGAGGCGGCGATAGCCGGCGCCGATCCGCCACTCACCCCATCCGATCTCCGCCCCCGCCGCGTCGTCGTCCAGCGGCGCGCGGCGATCGGCCTGGCTCGCGCCCGGCGCGCCGCGCCCATGCACCCTGCCGGCGGACAGGCGCAGCGAGGCGCCGCCGAGGGACCAGCGCCCGTCCATCGACAGCGTCGAGAGATTGGTCCGCTCGCGCGCGCGATCGGCCAACTCGTTCGCGTCCTCGCGCTCGTTGGGCGTGAAGGAAGCACCGGGTTGCAGCCCGGCGAGGCGGGGCGCGAACCAGGTGAGCTTCTGGTCGTCCCCGGCCGTGGTCGGCGCCGTCGTCGTCAGGGCCGAGACGTAGCGCGGCACCATCACCCATTGGGTCGCCGCCGTCTCCAGCACGCCCCAGCCGGCGGCGGGCCGCGGCGCGGAGACATGCTGGAGATAGGCCGCGTCGTTCTCCGAGCCCGCCAGCAGCCTGCCCAGCGGGCCCTCGACGAAGAGGTAGGATTCGTCGACCTGGTCCTGGGCATTGCTGTTGGCCTCGAGCTGGACGACGAACCCCAGGACGAGGCCGTCCCCGATCCTCGCGCGGCCGGTGAACCAGATCTCCGCATCGGATTGCTGGGCGAAGCGGTTGGGCTCGCGCAGCACGGCGCTGGTCGTGCCGGCGGCGCTGCGCTGCGCGACACGCACGCCGGGCTGGTTGCGCGCCCATCCCGCGGCCTGCTCCATGTAGCCGCCCAGCTCGACGCGCAGCGGCCCGGTGGACGCGCCCGCCTGGGAAGGCGGCCCGAGGGCCCCGAGCGCGGATGCCAGTGCAAGGACCTTCGCCAGCCTCATCGCTTCGCCTCCCCCGCGACCTCGAGGCGCGCAGGGTGGCTCCGGCGAGCAGCCGCGGGCAAAGGCGCACAAGGCTCAGCCCGTGGTGCTTGACCCGTAGGGCTTAACCCGCCCCCGCGACCCGGCCCGAAGGCCGGGGACCCGCAATGTCAGCGCTGCGCGAGGCGCAGCTCGCGCGCGCGGGTCAGGATGGCGTCCTCGAGGCGCGAGACGGTGCCCTCCTCGACCGCCACGTCCGCCCAGCTGCCATTGGCCTCGCGGCGCTGGCGGAACACCGCCGCCCTCACCCCGTCGGCGCGCAGCTCGCGGCCCATGATGAAGACATTGACCTTGAGGCGCTCGTTCGGCGCCTCCGGCAGGCTGTGCCAGTCGGTCACGATGACGCCGCCGAAGGGATCGGCGGAGGCCAGCGGCATGAAGGCGATCGAGTCGAGCGAGGCGCGCCAGAGGAAGTTGTTGACGCCGATGCCGCCGCCGCCCTGCTCGCCGCGCGACGAGGAGCGCCCGAACAGCCCGCCCTCGCTGAACACGGTCTGGCGGCCCATGCGAGTCTCGCCATAGCCGTAGCGCGGCTCCGACTCGCCGCGCTTGCGCGCGGGCGTCGGGTAGGACGCCTCCGAGTTCTCGCAGGCCTGGAGCATGGGCAGGGCGAGCGCGAGGAGGAGCGCGAGGACGGAAAGGCTGCGGAATCGAGCGATCATCTGGACCTCATCTGGCGCCGGCGACGCCGGCCGTGCCCGCCCCGGCGCACCATCGCCGCCAGAGCTCCTTGTACGCCGTTTCGATGGCCACCGCGAGTCCGCGGGCGTCCCCGAGCGGCGAGGCGCGCACCCTCCCGCGCAGGCCCGCGCGCAGCTCCACGAGCCGCGCGCGATCGGCGGCGAGACGCGCGCATGCCGCGACATATTCGCCCTGGGAGGTCGTGACAAGGTCGCCCAGGCCGACGGCGCGCAGGATGGACATTCCCACGCGGCTGGCATGCGGCCGCCCGGCCATCGTGACCACCGGCACGCCCATCCACAGCGCCTCGCAGGTCGTGGTCGTCCCGCCATAGGGAAAGCAGTCGAGCGCGATGTCGAGGTCGCGATAGGTGGCCATGAAGTCCGCCTGCCCATCGACGGGCGGCGCGATGAGGACCCGCTTCTCGTCGAAGCCCGCCTCGCGGATCATCCGCGCGAGGTCGGCGGCCACCACGGGGTTGTCGTTCAGCGCGTAGCGCAGCATCAGCCGCGACCGCGGCACGGCGTCGAGCACCCTGCGCCAGGTCCCGAGCATGCGGCGCGTGATCTTGGCGGGGTTGTTGAAGGTCCCGAAGGTGACATGGTCGTTGCGCAGGCAGGGCGGCTCCAACTCGGGCTCCGGAGCCGGCGAGGTGGGCCGGTAGGCAAGGAAGAGCCGCGGCAGCCGCAGCAGGGGCTCCGTGAAGAAGGCGTCGGTGGCGCCGGGCGGATCGGTGTCGGCGTCGCAGAGCCGCGCGTCGAAGCAGTCGAGCCCCGTCGTCGCCGGGTAACCGAGATAGGTGACCTGCACCGGCGCCGGCCGGCGCGCGAAGATCCCGGGGCGGCATTCCGCCGAGAGCCCCATCAGGTCGACGAGGACGTCGATGCCGTCGGCGCGGATGCGCGCCGCCGCCGCCTCGTCGGACATCGCGCGGATCGGGTGCCAGGCGTCGAACGCCGCCTCGAAGCTGCGCGTCACCCCATCGGCACCGGGGACGCTGGCGTAGCCATGGACCTCGAAGCGCGCCCTGTCATGCGCCTCGACCAGGGGCAGGGCGAAGTTGGCTACCGCATGCAGGCGGAAATCCGCCGAGACATAGCCGATCCGCAGCCGGCGGCCCGGGTCGGGCGTGTTCGCGAAACCCGCGGCGGGCAAGGGTTCGGTTCGCGAGACGATGGACCGACCGCAATCCCCGCAATCCCGCGCGGAGCGCCCGCCATCCTCGTCGAGATACATCACCGCGAAGCTGTTGGCCGCGACGAGTTCCTGGATCCTCGGGTCGTCGGGCGCCATCTCGCCCAGGCGCGTGTAGTGCCAGGTGCTCTGGAAGGTGTAGCCGCCCTCGACCGAGGTGAGGCGGGCAAGCGCATGACGGTACAGCGGATCCTCGGGCTGGAGGAGCACCGCGGTGCCGAGCAGCTTCACGGCGGCTACGACATCGCGCTTCGCCTCCTTGAGCGCGGCATAGGCCCAGGCGAGCCGGGCCCCTTCCTCGGCGGGCACGTCGAGCTTCAGCGCCTGCTCGAAGGTCGCCTCGGCGTCCTCGCGCAGGCCGAGCGCGGCCTGGCAGCGGCCAAGGCCGGTGAGAAGGCGGATGTCGCGCGGGCGCGCAAGGCGGAGCCGCAGGAACAGGGCAGAGGCCTCGGCGAAGCTTCCCGTCTCCAGCAGCAGCGTCGCGCGCAGGATCTCGATCTCGTCGTCGCGCGCCGCGGGCGGCACCGCGGAAAGGACCGCGAGCCCCTCGGCGCGGCGCCCGGCATCGGACAGCAGCGCCGCGAGGAGCTGCGCGGCACCGCGATCCGCGGGCGAGGCGGCGTGCGCGATGCCCAGCGCCTCGATGGCCTCGTCGCGGCGCCCGGCCGACCGCGCGATCAGGCCGCGGCTGCGCTGGAGCGACGCGTCGCCGGGCCGGCGGGCAATGGCCTTCGATATCAGGCGCGACGCCTCCACCTCGCGCCCCGCGTCATGGGCGAGGATCGCCCCGACATGAAGGACGTCGGGATGGGCGGGATCGACCTTGCGCGCCTGGGCGAGCTGCCGCGCCGCCGCCACCGGATCGCCCTGCGCGCGGCAGGCCAGCGCCGCGGAGAGGAGCCGCGCGACGTCCTCGCGCCCGCCGCGCGTCATGCGGCGCGGCGCGGGAGGCGAAGCGTCCAGGCGCAGTCGCTGGTCCCGAACCCGAACCTGACATTCGTCTCGCCCGGGCGGAGGTTGTTCCGCCGCGGGTCGATCCCGGCCTCGGCCAGGAGCCGCCCGTCGAACCGCGTCTCGCGGAACCGGCCGCGCAGGACGTAGATGTCGCCGAACGCGCGCACGATCGCGGAGATGCTGCCATCGCTCTCGAGGAAGCCATCGAAGGGCGCGGGCGGCACGTTCGGGCTGGCGGGATCCAGGACCTGGCCCGTCGCCTGGCCATTGGCGACGGAAAGCGCGACGTCGAGCCGGCGCGGGCAGCGTTGCGGGCCATCCGCGTAGGCGGCGCTGCCGGCATAGCGTCCGTCGAGCGCCTTCATGTCGGCGACCGGCTCGCCGCCGGACGGCGCCATGATGCCTTCCAGCCGGGTGCATCCGCCCGCGGCGAGCAGGCAGGCGAGGAGGAGGAGCGGGCGGGCGCTTCGCATCGCGGGACTTCTAGCGCCGCGCGACGGTCACGTCCACGCGGACAGGCCGCCGCGCGCGGCCTGCGCGCCGGCGATCGCGTAGAGGGCGCGCTGCGCGGCGAGCGTGCCGGCGCGGCCGAGGCCGGACTTCGCCGCGCGCTCCGCGGCCAGAAGGAGCGACAGCGCGCGCGCGAGCGCGCGCTCGTCGAGCCGCCGCAGCGCGCGCTTGTAGACGTCCTGTTCCTTCCAGAAGACCGGCGGGCGCAGCCGCGCCATCGCGCCCGCGGCGTCGGCGCCCGCCGAGACATGGCATGCGCAGACATGCAGCCGCACGAAGAAGCGCTGCGCGGTGCGCAGGATCGCCACCGCGTTGACGCCCTCGGCGTCGAGCCGGTCGAGGGCGCGGCCCAGCGCGGCGACGTCGCCGATCGCGGCCGCCTGCACGGCATCGTCGGCGTCGAGCTCCGCCGTCTCGCCGACCACGGCGCGCGCATCGGCGAGCGAGACCTCGGCGCCGGGCCCGGCATAGGTCGCGAGCTTGGCGATCTCGCTGCGCGTGGCGGCGCGGTCGCCGCCGAGGCGCTGGGCGAGCCAGGCGACCGCGTCTTCGGCCGCGCGCACGCCCTCGGCCTGCAGCGCGGCGCGGATCACCGCGACGAGGTCGCGTCCCTCGTCGCCGTAGCAGGCCAGCGCCGCGGCGTTGGGCGCGCCCTCGAAGAGCTTGCGCAGCGCCGAGCGCGTGTCGAGCTCGCCCGCCTCCGCGACGACCAGCGCGTCGCCGACGGGATCGTCGAGGAAGGACTTGAAGGCCGGCGCGGCGGCGTTGCCGCAGCCGCGCACGCGCACCACGCGCCGGCCGCCGCCGAAGGCCAGCGCCGCCGCCTCGTCGGCGAGCTTCGCCGGATCCGAGGCAAGGACGTCGCCGGAGAACTCCGCGACGCGGAAGGGATCGGCGAGGTCCTCGACCACGGTGCGCGCCAGCACCGCCGCGCGCTCGCGCACCAGCCCGTCGTCCGGCCCGAAGACGAGGATCGCGCGGGCCGCCTTGTCCGGCGCCTTCAGGAAGCGCTCGACGCCCTTGAAGTCGATCTTCATGTGCCCGCCGCGCCGCCTGCCGCTCCCGTCCAGTATCCGGGGTTGAGGTTGCCGCGGCCGCCACGACCGAGGATCTCGGCGGGGACGGGGCCGCGCTGGCGGCCCTCGCGCATCGCCAGGAGCTGGCGGCGGCGCTCGAAGGCGGCCGCGCGACGGCCGCAGGCGGCGAGCAGCTCGCTGGGATGGGCGAGAGGGAAGGGCTCGACGCGGAACTGGTCGGAGAAGGCGCTCCACGTCCACCAGGCCTCGATGGACATGGCGGCCAGCCATTTCCCCAGCCCGCCCGGCGCGGTCCAGGCCTCGTAGGCAGGCAGCAGCACGGGGAAGGGCTCGTCGATGTCCATGCGCCCGCCCCGCATGGCGCCCGTCGCGAGCTGCGAGGCCAGCTGGCTCGCGCGCGCCGTCATGCCGAGTTCGCGGGCGATGCGCGCGGCAAGGATGAGCCGCGGCGCCGTCGCGCGCGCGCGCAAAGCCGCGTCGGAGGCAAGAAGGCAGGCGCGCAGGCATCCCGCGCGCTGGTCCGGCGACGCTCCCGGCCGGGCCGATTGCGCCAGGGCGGACAGGGCGAGCAGGTAGGGATCGTCGTCGTCGGCCTGCGCGAGGGCGCGCCGGAACACGGGCTTCGCCTCGGCCAGGGCGGCCGGGCGCGAGACGAGCCGCAGGATCTCGTCGCGGCGCACCGGGCCGGGCGGTTCGGGCGCGCGGGAGAGCAGGCCCGCCGTGGCGAGGCGCGCGGCACGGTCGGGCTTGGCCGCGAAGAGGTTGAGCCGGCCGGCATGGACGGTGCCGGAGAAGGGCAGGAGCAGCGGCGGGTCGTTCGCAAGCTCGTAGAGCCCGTAGCCCGCCTGCTCCAGCATGCGCGCGGCGTCCAGCCTCGGCTGCGCGCCGTCCACCACCTCGAACATCACGAGGGGCGATTCGCGCGCGAGGAAGCCGCGGCCGCCGGCGATGACGGCCGTCTCGGCGCCCTCGACGTCGATCTTGACGAAGTCGATCCCGCGCAGGTCCTCGCGCTCCGACACCTCGTCGAGGGTGCGGATCGGGACCCGCGCGCCCTCGCCATCGGCGACGATGCGGTTGAGCGCGCTGTCGGCGCCGCGGGACAGGACCAGGGTGCCCTCGCGCGCGCCGAGCGCGAGCTCGTGCACGGCGATGCCGGCGAACCCGTTCTCCGCGACGCTCGCGCGCAGGAGCGCCGCGACCTCCGGCGTGGGCTCGAAGGCGGCGATGCGCGCGTCGCCGCCACTCGCCGCGGCGGCGGCCAGCGCGTAGAAGCCCACGTTGGCGCCGATGTCGAGCATGCGGAACCCGGGCCGCGCGAGGCGACGCACCAGCTCCGCCTCGTCCTCGAACCAGTCCTCCTGCTCGAGGAAGGTGTAGGTCGAGATCGCGCCGATGTCCGGCGGCACGACGATCCGGAAGCCGCCCCTGACGTTGAGGACCAGGCGTCCCCCGCCTTCGCCGGCCGCCGCCGCCGTCATGCCACCACGTTGACGATGCGGTTCGGCACGACGATGACCTTGCGCGGCGGCTTGCCGGCCATGGCGGCGGCGACGTTCGGCTGGGCGAGCGCGACCTCGCGCGCCTGGGCCTCGGGCGCGTCGCGCGGCAGGTCGATCGTCGCGCGCAGCTTGCCGTTGACCTGCACCGCGACCTTGACCGTCCCGTCGACCAGCAGCGCGGGATCGGCCTCGGGCCAGGCGCGCTCGCAGAGCAGGCCCTTGCCTCCCAGCGCCACCCACATCTCCTCGGCGAGGTGCGGGCACATGGGTGCCACGAGGTGGCAGAGCGCGCGCAGGCCCTCGCCAAGGACCCAGGCCTCGCCCTCGCCCTTGCCGTCGAGCGCCTCGAGCGCGTTGGAGAGCGTGCGCACCTGCGCGACGGCGACGTTGAAGCGCAGCGCCTCGACCTGCTCGGTCACCGCGGCGATGGCCTTGTGCGTCGCGCGCCGCGCGGCCTCGGCCACCGGCGAGAGCGTCGCGGGGCGGGGCGCATCGGGCGGCGGCAGCGCGACGGGCGGCTCGCTTGCCAGGCGGTACAGGCGGTTGACGTAGCGCCACGCGCCCTCGACGCCGGATTCCGTCCACTCGAGGTCGCGCTCGGGCGGCGAATCGGAGAGCATGAAGAGCCGCGCCGTGTCCGCGCCGTAGCTGGCGATGATCTCCGCCGGCGGCACGACGTTCTTCTTCGACTTCGACATGATCTCGCTGCGGCCGACGACGACCTTCGCGCCGGTCGTCGCGTGGACGGCGGTGCCGTCCGCGTTCTTGCGGACCTCCTCGGGGTAGAGCCACGAGCCGTCCTGCGCCTTGTAGCTCTCGTGCAGGACCATGCCCTGCGTGAACAGCCCCGCGAAGGGCTCGTCGAGCTTCACGTGGCCCGAGGCGCGCATGGCGCGGGTGAAGAAGCGCGAATAGAGCAGGTGCAGGATCGCGTGCTCGACGCCGCCGATGTACTGGTCGACGGGAAGCCAGCGATCGACCGCCGCCTTGTCGACCGGCGCGCCGGCGCGCGGGCTGCAGAAGCGCGCGTAGTACCAGGACGAATCGACGAAGGTGTCGAAGGTGTCGGTCTCGCGCCGCGCGGGCTTGCCGCAGGACGGGCAGGCGACGTGCTTCCAGGTGGGATGGTGGTCGAGCGGGTTGCCCGGGCGCTCGAAGCTGACGTCGTCGGGCAGCCTGACCGGCAGGTCGGCCTCGGGCACCGGCACGGTGCCGCAGCTCGCGCAATGGATGACCGGGATCGGGCAGCCCCAGTAGCGCTGGCGGCT
The DNA here is from genome assembly GCA_041178225.1 of Pseudomonadota bacterium. GTDB lineage: Bacteria > Pseudomonadota > Alphaproteobacteria > CACIAM-22H2 > CACIAM-22H2 > CAIOSQ01. The sequence continues at coordinate 8,655 of JBEGVV010000185.1, forward strand.
GACCAGCCAGTCGCGCAGGCGATACTGCGTCGTACCGCGCCCGGCGCCGAGCTCCTCCAGCCGCGCGATCACGCGGGCCTTCGCCGCCGGCACGTCGAGCCCGTCGAGGAACTGCGAGTTCACCAGCGTGCCGTCGCCGACATAGGCGGTGTCGCCGACCTTGAAGCTCGCCGCGTCCTGGTCGTGCGGCTTCACCACCTCGATCACCGGCAGGCCGTACTTGCGCACGAAGTCGAGGTCGCGCTGGTCATGCGCCGGGCAGCCGAAGATGGCGCCCGTGCCGTAGTCCATGAGGATGAAGTTGGCGATCCAGACCGGCACCATGCGCCCGGGCTGCAGCGGATGCTCGGCGACGAGGCCGGTGTCGTGGCCGATCTTCTCGGCCGCCTCGATCGCGGCCTCCGACGTGCCGGCGCGATCGCATTCCGCGACGAAGGCCGCGACCCTGGGATCCTTCGCGGCGAGCTCGTCGACCATCGGGTGATGCGGCGAGAGCGCGACGAAGGAGGCGCCGAAGAGCGTGTCGGGGCGCGTCGTGAAGATCTCGAGCTTCCTGTCGCGGCCCGCGATCCGCCACTCGACATAGGCGCCCTGCGACTTGCCGATCCAGTTCTCCTGCATGAGCCGGACCTTCTCGGGCCAGCGCGAGAGCCCGTCGAGCGCGGCGCGCAGGTCGTCGGCCGCGGCGGTGATCCTGAGGAACCACTGCGCGAGCTTGCGCTTCTCCACCGGCGCGCCGGAGCGCCAGCCCTTGCCGTCGATCACCTGCTCGTTGGCGAGCACGGTCTGGTCGACGGGATCCCAGTTGACGAAGGCCTCCTTGCGATGGACGAGGCCGGCCTTCATGAAGTCCAGGAACAGCTTCTGCTGGTGCTGGTAGTAGCCGGGGTGGCAGGTCGCGATCTCGCGCTTCCAGTCGAGGCTGAGGCCCATGCTCTTCAGCTCGCGGCGCATCGTCGCGATGTTGTCGTAGGTCCATTTCGCGGGGTGGATGCGGTTCTGGCGCGCGGCGTTCTCCGCCGGCAGGCCAAAGGCGTCCCAGCCCATCGGGTGCATGACCTCGAAGCCGCGCGCGCGCTTGTAGCGGGCGACCACGTCGCCCAGCGTGTAGTTGCGCACGTGGCCCATGTGGATGCGCCCCGACGGGTAGGGGAACATCTCGAGCACGTAGTACTTGGGCTTCGTGCCGCCGCTGTCCGCCGCGGAGAAGCAATCCGCCGCCTCCCAGGCGGCCTGCCACTTCGCCTCGGATTCCTTCACGTTGTAGCGCGCCATCGTCGTTTCCGTGCTGTCTGGACCGGCGCAAGCTTTAGGCCAAAGCCCCGGCCTTGGCAAAGCGCCCGCGCGGGCGTCAGGCCGCCTCGCCGGTGAGGATCATGCGCGAGAGGTCGCGCGGGGAAAGCCCGGTGGACGGGCGCGCGGCGACCTGGCGGCCCTGCTTGAGGACGAGCACGTCGCTCGCGACCTCGAGCACGTGGTCCATGTTGTGGCAGACGAGCAGGACGCCGACGCCGGAGGCGGCGAGGTTGCGCACCAGCGCGAGCACGCGCGCGGTCTCGCGCACGCCCAGCGCCGCCGTCGGCTCGTCCATCACGACCACCCGCGCGCTCCAGCGCAGCGCGCGCGCGATCGCGACGGCCTGGCGCTGGCCGCCCGAGAGCTCCGCCACGCGCGCGTCGGGGCCGGGCATGTCGATGCCGAGCCGCGCGAGGTATTCCGCCGCGCGCGCGCGCATCGACGCGCGGTCGAGCAGGCCGAGCGGCCCGCCGCGCACCAGCTCGGCGCCCATGAACACGTTCTCCGCGATGGTCAGGCGCGGCGCCAGCGCGAGGTCCTGGTAGATGGCCGCGATGCCGCGGGAGAGCGCGTCGCGCGGGCCGGCGAAGCGCGCCTCCACGCCGTCCACCAGGACCGCGCCGGAGCTCGGCGGCTGCGCGCCGGCGACCACCTTCATCAGCGAGGACTTGCCCGCGCCGTTGTCGCCGCACACGCCCACCACCTGGCCCGGGCGCAACGCCAGAGACACGCCGTCGATGGCGCGCAGCGCGCCATAGGCGACGACGACGTCGCGCAACGCCAGGACGGGCGGGGGCGGCGCGCCGCCGCCCGCCGCCTCCGCGCTCACCAGGGCCACGCGCCCTCGGCGGGCACGTTGGTCTCGTCGACCAGCACGGTCGGCACGAGCATGCGCGCGCCGGCCACGAACTTCGCCTTGGGCTGCTTCTGCACGACGATGCGGTCGACGAGGTCGACCGCGCGCTGGCCCATCGTCTCGAAGGGGATGGCGACCGTCGCGGCGACCAGGCTCTTCGGGTCGCGGATGCGGCGGAACGTCTCCTGCCCGCCATCGACGCCGGTGACCAGCATCTCGCCCTTGCGGGCGCCGCGGCCCTGCAGGATGTCGTCGATGATGAAGGCCTGGCCGTCGAAGGCCGTCCACACCGCGCGGAACTGGCCCTGGTGGCGCAGCGTCAGCGTCTCCATGCCCTGGCGCACGTCCTCCTGCCAGCCCTGGGGCCTGGCCATGACGTGCTGGCCGAGCAGCTTCACGCCCGTGTTCTCGGACAGGACGGCGTCGAAGACCTTGCCGCGCGCGCGCGTCGAGACGTTCTGCTCGTAGCGCTGCGCGAGGATCCCGCCCTCGTAGTTCATGCGCGCCAGCAGGTAGTTGGTGATCTGCGCGCCGGCGGCGAAGTCGTCGACCGAGATGTCGAGCAGCGTGTGCGGCGAGGTGTTCGCCATCACGGTGACGACGGGGATGCCCTTGGCCTTCGCGGCGGCGAGCTGGCTCTCCGCCTCGGCGACGCGGCCCATGCACATCACGATCGCCCCGACGCCGGCCTGCACGAGGTTGTCGACCTGCCCGACATGCTCGGCCGCGCTGCCGCGCGAGTTGAGCAGCGTCACCTGCCAGCCGCGCTTCCTCGCCTCCGCCTCCGCCGCGTTGGCGGCGCGGGCATGCGTCTCCGACGACATCTGGAAGGCGACGACGCCGAGCCTGAACGGCGACTGCGCCGAGGCGCCGCCCGCGGCGGCGATCGCGGTGGCCGCGGCGGCGCCGCGCAGCGTGGCCCTGCGGCCGAAGGCGATGGTCATGGTCCTTGTCTCCTCGTTCCCGTTGGTCGTCGTTGCGATGGTCCGGCGGCCTATTTGTGCAGGCCGAAGGCGGCCCGCCTCAGGCGCGAGGCGGAGAGCCCGACCGACGCGAGGATGATCGCGCCGAGCACGATGTCCTGCACGTAGTATTCGGCGCCGAGCAGCACGAGCCCGTTGGTCAGGCAGCCGATCATCATCACGCCGACCAGCGTGCCCGGCACGTTGGGCCGGCCCGGCTCGATCGTCGTCATGCCGATCAGCACCGCGGCGATGGCGCGCATCAGGAAGTCGTAGGCGATGGTCGGCGCGGCGGTGCCGAGCGCGCCCACCAGCACGACCGCGGTCAGGCCCGCGAGCGCGCCGGAGAGCAGCAGGCCGAGGCGCTTCATCGCGGCGACGTCGATGCCCGCGAGGCGCGCCGCGTCCTCGGCCTCGCCCGTCGCGACCATGTGCGCGCCAAGCCGCGTGCCGCGCACCACGAAATGCGCGAGGAGCACGACCGTCGCCATCCACAGCACCAGCACGGGCACGCCCGCGACCACGCCGCGGCCCAGCGCGAGGATCGCCTCGGGCGGCCGCTTCACGTAGGCGATGCCGCCGGTGATCAGGAAGGCCGCGCCATTCGCGATCGTCCCGGTGGCCAGGGTCGCGATGAGCGAGGGGATGCGCAGGCGCGTCACCGCGAGCCCGTTGGCCGCGCCGATGGCGAGACCGACGGCGAGGGGCGCGGCGACCGCGATCCATGGCGCCATGCCGCGGTCGAGCAGCGCGCCCATGCAGACGGCGGCGAGGCTGCAGGCATTGGCGAAGGACAGGTCGAGCTCCGCCACCACGAGGGCGAGGGTGAACCCGGTCGCGAGGATCGCGAGGAAGCTCGCCTGGCGCAGGATGTTGAGCAGGTTCGCGGAGGCGAGGAAGTTCGGCGCGCTCGCGGCGAAGGCGACGAAGAGCACGACCAGCGCGATGCAGGTCCCCCAGGTGCCTATGAATCCGTCGCCCCGCCGCCGCGCCATGTTCCCCCCGCACGCACGCGCATCTTGCCCTTGCTCCCGCCCGCGCCGCCAGAGCCCGGCGGCGGCATTCAGCGCGCGCCCGCCCCGGGCAGCGCCGCGAGGAAGCGCGCATGGCGGGCATCCATCGCGGCGCGCAGCCCCGGCCTTGGCCGGAAGATGTCGTGGGCGGGCGCGGGCGGGGAACCGCCGGCGAGCAGCAGCGCGCCGCGCAGTCCCGGCTCGGCGAGGGCGGGGCGCCGCAGCGGCATGCCCCAGGCGTCGGCCTTGACCTGGCACCAGAGGTCGCTGGCGCCACCGCCCGCGGCGATCACGGCCGCGGGGCGCGACCCGCAGGCCGCGAAGCCGCGCTCCAGCACGACGCGGTCGTGGAAGGCGACCCCCTCCATCACCGCGCGCGCCATCGCCCCGCGCGTGGTGCCGCGCCCGAGGCCGAGGAAGCCGGCGCGCAGGGCGGGGTTCCAGAACGGCACGCGCTCGCCGTCGGGATAGGGCAGGAAGACCGGGACGTCGCCCGCCGGGTCGCTCGTCGCGGCCTCGGCGGCGATCTCGGCCACGCTCGCGCCCGCGAGGCGGGCGAACCACTCGAGGCAGGCCCCGCCCGCCTGGCTCGGGCCACCGAGATGGAAGAGCCCCTCGTCCCAGGCGACGCAGAGCAGGCCCGGCGCCTCGGCGGCGCGTGGCAGCATCAGCCCGTTCACCTCCGTCGTGCCCGAGAGGTTGTAGGCGGCGCCCTCCTGGTGGACGCCGAGGCCCAGCGTGGCGGCCCAGGTGTCCATCGCGCCCACGGCGACCCGCGCCCCGGCGAGCGACGCGAGCGCGCCCGGCAGGCCCGCCCGCACATGGCCGAGCATGTCGGAGGGCGCGCGCAGCGGCGCGAAGAGGCGGGGATCGATGCCCGCGGCGGCGAAGCGCGCGTCGAGGTATCCGCGCGTCGCGCCGACCAGCGGCGCGTTGGAGGCGGGATCCGCCGCGGCGACCCCGGTCAGGCGGAAATTGAGGAAGTCCTTGGGCTGCAGCACCAGCGCCATGCGCGCGAACACCGCGGGCTCGTGGCGGCGGATCCAGTCCAGCCGCGCCAGCGGCGAGAAGGCCGTGACCACGCCCTGCCCGCCGAGGCGGGCGTCGATGCGCGCCGCCTCCTCGACCGCGCGCGCGTCGCGGAAGGTCATCGCCGGGCGCAGCACGACCCCGGACGCGTCGAGATGGACCTCGCTGCGGGTGAAGGCCGCTATCGCGACCGCGGCGACGCGCGGCCGGCCCGCGGCGGCCAGCGCCTCGCCCGCCAGCGCCTCGAGGCCCTCGAACCAGTCGTCGGCGTCCGCCTCGGCGCCGAGCCGCAGCGCGGCGGAGGCCGCGCCGAGCGCCGCGCCGTCCCGCGCGAACACCGCCACGCGCATCGAGCTCGCGCCGAGATCGACGCCGAGGAACGCAGCCTCCGGTCCGGTCCGTGGCGGACCGACTTGCCTCGCAGCGTTGCTCATCCTCGGCGCATCCTAGGGCCGCGATCCCGGAAGCGCTGCCGAGGCGGCGGGCCGGGCATCCGGGCGTTCATGATTCGTAAGCATAGGGGACCTAGGCTGCCGCCATGACAAGCATTCGACCGGTAGGCCCAAAGGCCACTCCCGAGGTCCGCGACGCGATCCAGGTCGCGGCACGCCGGACGGGTGTCTCCTTCGATTTCCTGGTCAAGCAGGCGGAGACCGAGAGCGGCTTCGACCCGAGGGCGAAGGCCTCGACCTCGTCGGCCACCGGCCTCTACCAGTTCCTCGAGGGGACATGGCTTTCCATGGTGCGCCAGCACGGCGCGCGCCACGGCATGGCGACCGAGGCCGCGGCGATCGGGGTCGGCCCCGGTGGCGCGCCGCGCGTCGCCGATCCCGAGGCGCGTGCCCGGATCCTGGAGATGCGCAACGATCCGCGATTCGCCGCCTCGATGGCGGCCGAATACACGAAGGAGAGCCAGAACCACCTGCGCGGGACGCTCGGCCGCGAGCCTTCGGCGACGGATCTCTATTTCGCGCATTTCTTCGGGCCGCACGGGGCAGGGCAGTTCCTTCGCGCGCGCGATGCCGACGGCTCGAGGGCGGGTGCGGATCTCCTGCCGGAAGCGGCAGCGGCAAACCGCGCGGTCTTCTACGCCGGCGACGGGCGTGCACGCACCATGGACGAGATCTACGCCCGGTTCGAGAAGCGCTTCGACAGCATCTCGACGCGCGGTCCCGCCGCGCCGGAGATCGTGGAGGCCGTCGCGCGGACGAGTCGCGGCGCCGAGCATTCCCCCGCCCTGCTCGCCGCCGCGCAGACCCGGATCTCCGTGCTGCAGGCACTGTCCACCAAGGGGCTGGCTCCGATCACCGTGGTGGCATTGGCCGCCCTCGAGGATCGCGAAGGCCGCACCGTCGCCGGAAGGCTTGCGCGCCGCGGCATGGTCTGAGGCCCCCGCGGGGCTTGCGGGGAGGTCCCGGCCTGCGGCAGGACTGGTCGCCATGATCCGGTCCCTCGCGCGCGCCGCGTCCCAGCTTCCCGATCCGCCGCTCCGGCGACTGCTGCTCGCCTCGCTTGGGCTTGCGGCGGCGTGCTTCGTGGTCCTGCTCGCGGCTCTGTGGTTCGCGCTGCCCTGGGTCGGCGCGCTGCTGCCCGCGTCGGCGCCGCAATGGCTGCGCACGACCATCGAGTTCGTCGCCGGCGCCGGGGCGGTCGTTCTGTCGATCGTCCTGTTCCCGGGCGTCGTGATGGCGATCCAGTCCGGCCTGATGACAGACCGCATCTGCGCCGCCGTCGAGGCGCGCCACTATCCCGGCCTGCCCGCGGCGCGCAGCCAGCCCGTCGGCGAGGCGGTCGCCATGGCGCTGCGCTTCCTGGGCGCGACGATCGCGCTCAACCTGCTGGTCCTGCCCCTCTACTTCGTGCCGCTGGTCAACGTCGTCGCCTTCGCCGCGGTCAACGGCTACCTGGTTGCGCGGGAGAGCTTCGAGGCGGTGGCCCCGCGCCGGCTCGACGCGGCCGCGATGGACCGGCTCTGGCGCCTCGGGCGCGCGCGGTTCTGGGCGGCAGGCGCGGCGCTCGCGCTGGTCATGGCCATCCCGGTCCTCAACCTCGCCGGGGCGCTGCTCGCCGCCGCCGCGATGACCCATCTCGTCGAGGAGGCGCGGCGCGGCGCATAGCGCGCGACGCGGGGCGATTTCGCATTGCCCGCGCGCGGCCGCTTCGCCACATTGGCCCACCGCTTCCCCAGGAGAATCCACATGTTCCGTCGCAAGAAGGACAACGAGGAGGACGGCCGTTCGCCGGCCCCCGAGTCCGCGCAGTCGATCCTCGACCCGCAGCGCGTGCCCGGCCGTCCGGTCGCCCCGTCCTCCGCCCAGCCGCCCGCGGCCTCCGCCCCGGCCGCGATCTCGCCGCGCGCGCCCATGCCGATCGCCGCCGCCCGGCCCGCCGCCGCGGCGCCGCTGTCTACGCGCCCCCAGGCCGCCTCGGAGAACGAGGGCAAGAAGCTGATCGTCGGCCGGGACATCATCCTGTCCGGCCGCATCACCTCCTGCGACAGGCTGGTGGTCGAGGGCCGCGTCGAGGCCGACCTGTCCGAGACCCGCGCCATCGAGATCTCGCCCGACGGCTTCTTCAAGGGCAACGCCGAGATCGACCAGGCCGAGATCGCCGGCCGCTTCGAGGGTACGATCACGGTCCGCCAGCGCCTGTTCATCCGCTCGACCGGCAAGGTGGTCGGCACGATCCGCTACGGCACGGTCGAGATCGAGGCCGGCGGCGAGATCGCGGGCGACGTGCAGGTCTCCGGCGGCTGACGCCACCGCGATGGCCGGGCCGGCGGCGATCCTCCGCGCCCTCGCGGGCGCGACGCTGGCGCTCGCGCTGGGCGCCTGCGCCCTCGGCCCGGGCGGCGAGCCCGGCGGCGAGGGGCAGGGCGCGACGCGCGGTGCCGCGGCGCCCGCGGGCCAGGCGCCGCCCGAGCGCGAGGTCGAGCGCCTGGTCGGCGTGTCGCGCGATCGGCTGCTCGCGGCGCTCGGGCCATCGACCTTCACGCGCCGCGACGGGCCCGCGGAGATCTGGCGCTACGCCACCGACGACTGCTTCCTCACCTTCTTCCTGCATCGCGGCGACCAGCCGCGCGGCGCGGTGCTGACCGTCCACCACGTCGAGGCGAATGCCCGCACCCGCGCCGCGTCGGCCTGGGTCAACCCGCGCAGCTGCTACGGCCAGGTGCTCCAGCAGCGCGGCCTGCCGCAGGCGACGAGCTGAGGGCTCCCCTCAGGCGACCACGATCGGCGCGCGCGCCTCGCGGGCGCGGCCGTCGCCATCGATCCACGAGAAGACGAAGTCGCCGCTCTCCATCGCCCGCGCGGGGAAGGAGAAGAACGGGTTCGCCGCGATCGACGGGGTGAGCTCGACGCGGAAGACCTCCTCGCCGGCGTGGCGGCAGGAGAACGCCGTGATGATGTCGCGCGGCACGATCGCGCCGAGATGGTCGTGCCGGAACCCCGTCTCCATCGCGTGGCCGACCAGCGCGCGCACCTCGATCGTCTCGCCGCGCCGCGCGACCGGCGGCACGGAGACGCGGACGGTCCAGCGCGCGGCCTCAGCCATTGTCCATGCAGGCCGCGAAGCCGAGCGTCACGTCGGCCTGGCCCGCCCAGAGCCCGCCATCCGACATCTCGGCGACGGCGTAGATCGTCTGCGCCGCCGCGAGGCGGATGCGCGTCGTGACCTCGGCGCGCGGCATGCGCGGCCCGAACAGGAAGCGCGCGACATGGGGCTGCGGGTTGCGCTCGTTGAAGACATGCACGAGGCGGCAGAAATCCGCCGGGGTCATCGGCGAGTCGACGAGGATCGTCATCGGCACCGCATTGCCGCTCTCGGCGATCACGGGCAGGTCGATGGAGACACGCCCGTCGCGCACGGGACGGCCGCCGAAGGCGGCCGCCACCTCCGCGGCGATGCGCGGCGGCGGTGGCGCCGCGCGCGCGGGCCGCCGCACGAGGATGGGCAGCGGCAGCGCGGCGGCGCCCGCGAGGAGCGCGCGCCGCCCCGTCACGTCGCCATCGCGTCGAGGATGGGCAGCTTGCGGATGCGCTTGCCCGTCAGGTGGAACAGCGCGTTGGCGACCGCCGCCGAGATCGGCGGCCACGGCCTCGGCGGCCTTCATCGCGGTCCAGCTGTTGTCCGCCGCCACGGCGACGCCGCCGGGGACCTTCACCACGTCGATGACGCCCTTGATCTTCCTGGCCTCGGTGGCGTCGAAGCCCTCCGCGTCGCCC
>JBEGVV010000186.1:0-2771 GCA_041178225.1 Pseudomonadota bacterium
CGCGCGATGGGCGCGCTGGCCGTGCTGCTGACCTCGGCCTCCGCGGTGCTCGGCGTCGCCATCCTGCGCGCGCGCGACGCCGGCGGCGATCCGGCGCTGCGCCTGGCCATCGGCCTCGGCCTCGCCATGACCCTCGCGCTCACCCTGCCGGTCGCGGGATATCTCTCGAGCGGGGCCGGCCATCTCGTGGGCGTCGAGGCGGAGGGCGCGCGCCGCCTCGCGATCCTTGGCTGGGCGCGGGATGGCGGCGACCTGCGCGTCGCGCATTTCCTCGCCACGCATGCGATGCACGCGATCCCGCTCGCCGGCTGGATCGCCACCCGCCTGCTCGCCCCCGGCGCGGCACGCGCGGCGGTAATCATCTCTTCGGCAGCCTACGCCATGCTGGTCGCATGGACCTTCGTGCAGGCCATCGCCGGCCGCCCTTTCCTGCCCTTCCTCGGCTGAGCCGCCGCGCGGCGCTCGCCGCGCCCGCGTTCGCCCTGGGGCTGCCCTCCTGCGCCTCGGTGCCGTTGCCTGCGGGGCTGCCGGCGGGGCGTCCGCGGCTGCTCGCGACGCCAGCGGAGGTCGCTGGCCTGCCCGCGCGCCTCGCCGCGCACGAGACCGGCCGGCGATGGCGCGACGCGCTGCTGCGCGAGGCCGGGCGCCTGCTCGCGCAGCCACCGGTGGAGCGGAAATTCGAGCCGCGCAGGCCGGTCCTGCTGCCGACCTCGCGCGAGGTGCTCAAGCGCGTCGAGAACCTCGGCGTGGCCTGGCTGCTCACGAAGGACCAGCGCTTCGCGCGGCGCATCGGCGCGGAGCTCGAGGCCGCCTGCGCCTTCCCGTCCTGGAACCCGTCGCATTTCCTCGACGTCGCCGAGATGGCGATGGCCGTGTCGCTCGCCGTCGACTGGTGCCACGACGCGCTCGACCCGGCGATCCGCGCGCGCGCCATCGGCACGCTGGTCTCCCACGCGCTCGAGCCCGGGCTCGCGGAGTTCCGCCGCGCGAGCTTCTGGACGCGCGCCACGCATAACTGGGCGCTGGTCTGCGCCGGCGGCCTCGTCGCCGCCAGCATCGTCGCGGCGGAAGCCGCGCCGGAGCTCGCGGGCACGGTGCTCGATGCCTCGATCGCCACGGCGCGCGCCGCCTTCGCGAGCTATGGCCCGGATGGCGGCTGGGACGAGGGCCCCGGCTACTGGGACTACGCGACGCAATACGCGGTCTTCCTCTGCGCCACGCTCGAAAGCGCCTTCGGGCATGATTTCGGCCTCGGCGCGTCGCCGGGCTTCGCGCGCACCGGGCTGTTCCGCCTGCACATGGAGGGGCCGACGGGACTCTCCTTCAATTTCGGCGACAACCCGGAGACGCCACGCGCCACGCCGGCGCTGATGTGGCTCGCGCGGCGCTTCGGCAACCCGATCGACGCCTGGACCATCGGCAGGGTCGCCTCGGTCACCGGAACCGGCGTGCTGTGGTTCGACCCGCCGCGCGGCGGGCCCGCGCGGCTCGGCATCCCGCGCGTCGCGCGCTTCGGGCGCGTCGAGGCGGCGACGCTGCGCGACGCCTGGGAGGAGAAGGCCGCGCGCTTCGTCGCGCTCAAGGCCGGCGACAACGGCGCCAACCATTCCAACCTCGACATCGGCAGCTTCGTGCTCGATGCCGGCGGCGAGCGCTTCGCCATGGAGCTCGGCCCCGACGACTATTCGCTGCCCGGCTATTTCAGCGGCGCGCGGCGCTATGGCTGGTACCGCACCTCGACGCGCGGGCAGAACACGCTGCTCGTCGATGGCGCGGAGCAGCCGCTGCGCGCCTCGGCGAGGCTGCTCGGCGCGCTCGAGGCGCCGGGCTTCGCGCGCGCGGTCGCCGATCTCGGCCCGGCCTATCCGCGCGCGCGCTCGGCCCTGCGCGGCGCGGCGATCCTCGGCGCGCGCGGCATGCTGCTCGCCGACGACATCGACCTGCCGGAGGGCGCGAGGCTGCGCTGGCAGATGCACACCCGCGCATCGGTCCAGGTCGATGGCGCGAGCGCCACGCTGGCGCGCGGCGCGACGACGCTCCATGCGCGCATCCTCGAGCCGGCCGGCGCGTCCTTCGTCGTCGAGCCCGCGACCATGCCCGCGCCGGAGAACCCGAACGAGGGGATCTCGCGCCTATGCGTCGACCTCGCGGGCCAGCCGGGCCTGCGCGTCCGCATCGCCTTCGCCGCCGGCGCCCCGCCCGACGAGGCCGAGCTGGCGCCGGGCCTGCGCAAGCTGCGCGACTGGCTGGGCTGAGGGCTGCCGAAGGAGCGAGCGGCATGGGGACCACGGCCATGCCCCGGCCGGGCGGGCGCCGAGCCAGGCGTTTCCGCCGGGGCAACAGCCGCAAGGATTGGCACCAGGATTGCGCCTGAAACATCGGGACCCGGATTACGCCGAAGGCTTAGGAGCAATCCGGGCTCCGTCCCGGGTGGCACGTCCCGGGTGGCACGGATGGCCGGGTAGACGCATCGGCGGCCCTCCGGGTACGCTTGTCATGTCCTGGAGGTGTTCATCGTCCTCCAGGGATCCATGGACAGCCGCTGGACCGGCCGTTTTGGAGCGTGGTGATGCGTTCATTCCTTGCGGACCAGGCACCCGGGGACGAGCGAGCGCTCATTCAGGCGCCCGTCGCCGCGCCACGCCAGAGGATCGCCGCGATGGACCTGGCGGGAGTGCTCCAGGAGCGCCTGGTCGCAAGATGGACGTCGCTGTCCTCCATCGAGGAGATGGTCCGCGAGGTCGCGAGCCGGCTCGCCGACAGCGACATGG
>JBEGVV010000187.1:0-4294 GCA_041178225.1 Pseudomonadota bacterium
GCAGCCGCGGCGAGATCGTGTTCTGGTCGTATTTGGCGACGAACTCCGCGGTGGCCGCGAAGGCGGGGTGCCCGCGCCAGCGCTCGCGCGCGAACCGGTCCGTGCCCTCGAGCTCGCGGCAATGCATCGACTGGAAGTACATGTGCCGCTCGAGGAGCCAGGTGTTCTCCTCGCTCAGGTAGGGCGCGAGCAGCTGCGCGGCGAACTGGCCATGCGTCTTCGGGCAGGCGACGAAGCCGATGTCGTGCAGCAGCGCCATCACGACGTATTCCTCGTCGCGCCCGTCCTGCATCGCGAGCGTCGCGGACTGGATGCAGTGCCGGAAGTTGTTCACCTGGTAGCCGAAGCCCGGGTCGCCGGCGCTGGCCGCGAGCAGGCGCAGCGCCTGCGTCGCCTGCTGCTCGGCGTAGTAGGGCGCGCGCTGGGAGTTCAGCAGGGTCCAGTCGGCTGCGCGGAAGTCGTCCAGCGCCTCCTTCTCGACGTAGCGCCACTCCGGGCGGAGGAGCGGCGTGCGCTCGCCGGTCATCGCCGTGCCTCCGCGAGCACGGCGGCGAGCGACTCGAGCACCGCCTCGTCGTCACCGGGCGTGCCGACCGCCACGCGCAGCTGGGTCCTCCAGTCGGGATGGCGCCAGTCGCGGACATGGACGCCGCGCGCCGCCAGCGCCTGCATCGCCGGCTGCGCGGGCACGCCGAGGTCGACCGAGACGAAGTTCGTGAAGGACGGATAGACGCGCAGCTGCAGCCGGCGGAACCCGTCCGACAGCCGCGCGCGCCCGGCCGCGGTGGCGTCGAGCGAGGCGCGCAGGTGGTCCTCGTCGTCGAGCGACGCGAGCGCGGCGGCCTGCGCCATCTCGGTGACGTTGAAGGTCATCTTGGCGCGGCGCAGCGCCTCTGCCTCGACGGCCGAGCCGCAGAGCGCGTAGCCGATGCGCAGGCCGGCCAGGCCATGCGCCTTGGAGAAGGTGCGCAGGACGATCCACGGGCCGCGCCGCGCGGCGAGCGCGGCGAGCGCGTCGGGGCCGCCGGCGTGCCGGCCATACTCGTGGTAGGCCTCGTCCACGACGAGCAGGACGTCCGCGGGGACCTCGCGCGCGAGGCGCTCGAGCGCCGGGGCCTCCATCATCCCGCCGGAGGGCGCGTTGGGCGTGCAGGCGAAGACGACGCGCGTGCGCCCGTCGATCGCCGCGAGCAGTCCCGCGGCGTCGCTCGCGCCCTCGGCGTCGATCGGCACGCCGGCGACATCGGCGCCGCGGATGCGCGCGGAGACCGCATAGCGCGGGAAGCTCGGCACGGGCATCACGCAGCGGTCGCCGGGTCCGAGCGCGACCTCCGCGACGACATGGATGAGCTCGTCGCTGCCCACCCCGAACACGATGCGCTCCGCCCCGACGCCCGTGCGCGCGGCGAGCGCGGCGGCGAGCTCGGGCGCGCGCGACTGCGGGTAGCGGTTGAGGGGGCCGCGCAGCGCGGCGGCCGCGGCCTCGATCGCCCGCGGGGATGGCGGGAAGGGGGATTCGTTGAGGTGCAGCGCGCGTTGCGCGCCTGGCAGGCGCTGCAGGTCCCGGAAGGTCGGTGGCGCGGCGTGGGGCGGCAGCGCGCGGACGGCGGGGGAGATCCAGGACGCGGCCGCGACTCTCTCGGCAAGGTCGCTCATGGCCCGGGAGAGTGCAGCGCCGGGCGGAAAATTGCACTCTCGTTTCCGCCGGGGGACGGGTTAGCCTCGCGCCCCATGCAAGCCATGATCTCGCCGGGCAACCTCGCGCTGTCCGACCTGCGCCGCTGGCGCGGCTCGTCCGACCCGCTCCGCCTCGACCCCGCGGCCGCACCCGTGGTCGCCGCCTCCGCGGCGGCCGTGCAGCGCATCCTCGCCACCGGCGACGCCGTCTACGGGGTCAACACCGGCTTCGGCAAGCTCGCCACCACGCGCATCGCGCCCGACCGGCTGCGCGAGCTGCAGACCTCGCTCGTGCTTTCGCACAGCGTCGGCGTGGGCCCGGCCCTTTCCCCGGCCACCGTGCGGCTCGTGACCATCCTCAAGGCCGCGAGCCTCGCGCGCGGCCATTCCGGCGTGCGGCCCGAGGTGATCGAGGCCCTGCTCGCGATGGCCAACCGCGGCGTCGTGCCGCTGATCCCGGCCAAGGGCTCGGTCGGCGCGTCGGGCGACCTCGCGCCGCTCGCGCATCTCAGCGCGACGCTGATCGGGCATGGCGACGCCTTCCTCGGCGGCGAGCGGATGCCCTCGGCCGAGGCGCTGCGCCGCGCCGGGCTCGCGCCGATCCAGCTCGAGGCGAAGGAAGGCCTCGCCCTGCTCAACGGCACCCAGGTGTCGACAGCCCTCGCGCTCGAGGGACTCTTCGCCGCCGAGGATGCCTTCGCCGCCGCCGTCGTCGCCGGCGCGCTCAGCGTCGACGCGGCCAAGGGCAGCGACGCGCCCTTCGACGACCGCATCCACGCCATACGCGGCCAGCTCGGGCAGCGCGACGTCGCGGCCGCCTACCGCGGGCTGGTGGCGGGCTCCGCGATCCGCGCCTCGCATCTCGACTGCGAGCGCGTGCAGGATCCGTACTGCCTGCGCTGCATGCCGCAGGTGATGGGCGCGTGCCTCGACTCCATCCGCCACGCCGCCACGATCTTCGAGCGCGAGGCCAACGGCGTCTCCGACAACCCGCTGGTCTTCGCGCAGGACGACGCCATCCTCTCCGGCGGCAACTTCCACGCCGAGCCGGTGGCGATCGCCGCGGACCTGCTCGCGATCGCCATCGCCGAGATCGGCGCGATCTCCGAGCGGCGCATCGCGATGCTCGTCGATCCCTCGACCAATGGCGGGCTGCCGGCCTTCCTCGTGCGCGAGCCGGGCATCAACTCCGGCTACATGATCGCCCACGTGACGGCGGCCGCCCTCGCCAGCGAGAACAAGTCGCTCGCCCATCCGTCGAGCGTCGACAGCCTGCCGACCTCCGCCAACCAGGAGGACCATGTCAGCATGGCGACGCATGCCGCGCGGCGCCTCGGCGAGATGGCGCGCAACACCGCGACGATCGTCGGCATCGAGATGATGGCGGCCGCCGACGGCATCGGCTTCCATGCCCCGCTGGCCACGAGCGCCACCCTCGCGAAGGCGATCGCGGCGCTGCGCGCGCGGGTCGCGCCGGTCGAGCGCGACCGCTTCCTCGCGGGCGACCTCGAGGCGGCGCGGGAGCTGGTCGAGAGCGGCGCCTTCGGCGCGTGGATGCCGGACGGGCTGCTGCCCGCCGGTGGCAAGTGACGGGAGATCGGTGATGACGAGCTGGATCCGGATGCTGCAATACGAGGAGTCGACGGGCTACCTGCGCCAGCTCTACGACCGCGTGAAGGGGCCCGCGGGCTCGATCGACAACGTGATGAAGGCGCATTCGCTGCGCCCGCACACGATGGAGGGGCACTCCGCGCTCTACAAGAGCGTGCTCCACCACACCGGCAACACCACGCCGGTCTGGTTCCTCGAGTGCCTCGGCATCTACACCTCGCTCGCCAACCGCTGCGACTACTCGGTCGCGCACCACTTCGCCGGGCTGACGCGCCTGCTGAAGGACGAGGCGCGGGCGAAGGCGATCTACGAGGCGCTCGCCGCCGGCGCGCCCGAGCGCGCCTTCGAGGGCCGCGAGCTGGCGCTGCTGCGCTACGTCCGCAAGCTGACGCTGGCGCCGCAGAAGATGGAGGAGGCCGACGTGAAGGCCTGCCGCGAGGCGGGCTGCAGCGACGAGGACGTGTTCGAGGCGAACCAGGTCTGCGCCTACTTCAACTACTCGAACCGGCTGCTGAACGGGCTGGGCGTCACGACGAAGGGCGACCTGCTCGGCTTCTCGCCGCCCAACACCGACAAGCTCGACGACTGGGAGCACCAGTGACCATGGCCACGCCGTCCCGCCGCGACAATTCCCGCCGCATCAGCGCCCCGCGCGGCACCGCGCTCTCCTGCCGCTCCTGGCAGAGCGAGGCGGCGCTGCGCATGCTCATGAACAACCTCGACGCCGAGGTCGCCGAGCGCCCGGAGGAGCTCGTCGTCTATGGCGGCATCGGCCGCGCGGCGCGCGACTGGGAGAGCTTCGACCGCATCGTCGCCAGCCTCCGGACGCTCGCCGACGACGAGACGCTGCTGGTGCAGTCGGGCAAGCCGGTCGGGATCTTCCGCACCCATGCCGACGCGCCGCGCGTGCTGCTCGCGAACTCGAACCTCGTGGGCCACTGGAACAACTGGGCCCATTTCCACGAGCTCGATCGCAAGGGCCTGATGATGTACGGCCAGATGACGG
>JBEGVV010000188.1:0-5504 GCA_041178225.1 Pseudomonadota bacterium
CGCTCCCCCGCTGGCCTGCCCCCGCGCGCAGGCGCCGCGCTTCCCGGGAGCGACCTCGGCGGCGTAGCGCTCCAGCAACTCAACGAAGGCCAGCGCCTTGAGCCTGCGCGGATCGACCGGAGGGGCGGCCCAATCGAGTTCGGCTTCGGCCTGGCGCGCCCAAGCTTCGGCGTCGCGCCGGTGGATGATTGATCGTGCGAGTTGCCGGTGGCCCTGCCCGCGGACCTGTGCCTGCCGCTTGCCCTTGCGCCTGCGGATGCGCGCCATGTCTTCCTCGCCAGCGTGACCGCGACGTGGCCAGCTGGCTTCCCGGAAGATCGATGACGCCTAACCCATTGGCAGGAATGGCGCGGCCGAAGGGATTCGAACCCCTAACCCTCAGATCCGTAGTCTGATGCTCTATCCAATTGAGCTACGGCCGCATGCCGGCGAACGCGTGGGTTCGCTGAAGGCCGCGGAAGCTACTCGCAAGCGCGCGGCGTTTGCAAGCGCCTCGGGCGCCGCGGCGCGCGCGGTTTTGCTCACAGGTAAAGGACGGCTTTCGGCTTGTCGCCCCCGGACCCATTGGATACATTCCGCGCGCCTCGAAGGGCTGCGACTCGCTCGCAACTCATTGCCCGGCAGGGAGAATCCGACTTGCACGTTCCAGCCCCCAGCGTGAGCGCTTCCGCCCGGTCGCTTGCCGGCCGCGCCGCGAGGGCGGGATTCGTGGTCGCCATGGGCCTCGGCCTCGGGGCCTGCAGCCTCGTCTCCGAGGCGCTCTGGCCAGCCGCGGGCTCGAAGAATCCCGGCGCCACGGTGACGCGCGTCGAGATCCCCGCCTCCCCCGCCGAGCAGCGCGCCGCCGGCGCCGCCGCGCAGCAGGGCATGTCCACCGCCGTCGGCCAGCGCGCGATCCAGCTGCGCGAGGAAGCCAGCAGGCTGCAATCCCTCGCGACCGGCCATGGCCAGACGCTGCAGCAACTGCGCGCCGAGAACATCGACGCCGCGCAGCGCTACCAGACGCTCGTCGGCCAGATCAACGCGCGGCTCCAGGTCGGCACGACGCCGGGCAACCCGATCCTCACCGGCCAGCTCGGCCAGGCGCAGGGCGAGCTCGACCGCTTCTCCGCCAACATCGGCTCGCTGTCCCAGCTCTCCGGCCAGGTCGGCGCCGCGGCCTCGATGGGCACCTACCTGCTCGACTCCCTGCGCAACGCCTACGCCATCTCCGGCGCGGTCGAGGAAGACCATCGCCTGCTGGCGCAGGTCGAGGACGAGGTCGGGCGCACGATGGTCTCGATCGACCGCATGCGCACCGAGCTCTCCGAGGACATCGCCCGCCAGTCCGCCTATGTCAGCCGCGAGCGCTCGAACATGACGACGCTCGGCTCGGCCGTGCGCACGGGCGAGTTCTACGGCCCTGGCCTGTCGGCGCGCGCCATCGGCCCCGCCGCCGCGAACGCCCGCGCCGCCGCCCCGGCGCCCGCGGCGCGCCCGCTCGTCACGATCCGCTACGATCGCCCCAACCCCGCCTTCGAGCAGTCGCTCTACGCCGCCGCCACCCGCGCCCTCGAGGCTCGGCCGCAGGCGACCTTCGACATCGTCGGCGTCGCCGCGACGGGCGGTGGCGCGGGCGATGCCGCGATGGCGACGGCAAACGCCCGCCGCCAGGCCGAGCAGGTGATGCGCGCCCTCGTCGACATGGGCATGCCCGCGGACCGCGTGCGCCTGCAGTCGCGCAGCGACGCCCGCGCCACCGCGAACGAGGTCCAGGTCTTCGTGCGCTGAACGCCGCCCTGGCGGGGCGGCGGGACCGGACGGCAGGAAGCGCAGGCGAGGCCCCGATGTCCGAGGCGACCTTCACCAAGACATTCCCCGTGTCGTGGCAGGAGCTGCACCGCGACGCCAAGGCGCTTGCATGGAGGCTGCACGGCCTGCGGCCCTGGCGCGGCATCGTCGCCATCACGCGCGGCGGCCTCGTCCCCGCGGCGATCGTCGCGCGCGAGCTCGACCTGCGCGTCATCGACACGATCTCGATCCGCACCTACGACCACCAGTCGGCGGGCAAGGCGCAGCTGCTCAAGCCCTCGACGCTCGGTGGCGACGACAATTCCGGGCTGCTGATCGTCGACGACCTCGTCGACACCGGCACCACGGGCCGGGTCGTGCGCGACCTGCTGCCCGGCGCCCATTTCGCGACGGTCTACGCCAAGCCCGCGGGCAAGCCGCTGGTGGACGCCTACGTGACCGAGGTGAGCCAGGACACCTGGATCATGTTCCCCTGGGACACCGAGCTCCAGCTCGCGCGACCGATCGCCGAGAGCGCGCGAAGGTGACCGATCCAGGGCGGCGCCAGGGCGCCGCGATCGCCGGGCCGCTGCTCGTGCTGGCCGCGCTCGCCCTCGCCTGGGGCTGCAACTGGCCCTTCATGAAGATCGTCTTCGCGGAGCTCCCGGTCTGGGGCTTCCGCGCGGTGTCCGGCCTCGTCGCGGGCCTCGCGCTGCTCGGCGTCGCGCGCCTGCGCCGCGAGGCGCTCATGCCCGCGGGCGCGCGCGACTGGCGCTTCCTCGCCATCTCCGCCTTCCTCAACGTCACGATCTGGCAGGTGACGACGGCCTATGGCGTGCAGCTGCTCGGCTCGGGCCATGCGGCGGTGCTGGCCTTCACCATGCCGCTCTGGTCGGGGCTGATCGCCTTCCTCGCCTTCGGCGAGCGCCCCGGCGGGCTCTTCGTCGCCGCGCTGGCCATGGGCATGGCGGGCGTCGGCCTGCTCAGCTTCCGCGGCGGCGGCTTCGCCGCGAGCGACCTTCCGGGCATGGGCTTCATGTTCGCCGCCGCGATCGGCTGGGCGCTTGGCGTGCAGCACGGCAAGCGCGCGCGCCACCGGCCCGACCTGCCGATGCTCTCGAGCACGGGCTGGCAGCTCGTCCTCGCATCGGTCCCGCTCTTCCTCATCTGGCCGATCGCGGAACCGCTGCGATGGCCGGAGGCGAGCGCGGCGGCCTGGCTCTCCGCCGGCTACGTGACCTTCGTCGCGCTGATCGTCGGCTACATCTCGTGGTTCACGCTGGTGAAGATCCTGCCCTCGCATGTCGCGTCGCTCTCCACCCTCGCGGTGCCGGCGACGGCGATGGCCAGCGGCGCGCTGGCGCTCGGCGAGCCCCTGGGGCCCCGCGAGGCGCTGGCCCTCCTCCTCATGCTCGGCGCGCTGGCGCTGGTCCTGGTCGTGCCGGCGCTGCTGCGCGGTCGCGCGACCGCGCAGGACTGATCGGCCCGGGCCGGAGGCGCGTAGAAGAAGCATGCAGACCATCGCCATCCCGCGCCGCGCCCTCCTCGCCGCCGCGCCCGCGGCGCTGGCCTTCCCCCGGTCCGCGCGCGCTTTGCCCACCGACACGCCGATCCTCTTCACCGTTCTGCGCGGCGGCGCGCCGATAGGACGGCACCGCGTGGCCTTCGCGCAGTCCGGCGCGACGCTCGCGGTGGAGATCGAGATCGACCTCGAGGTGCGCTTCGCCACCATCCCGGTCTATCGCTACGTCCATCGCAGCCGCGAGGAATGGGACGGCCGCCGCTTCATCGGCCTGGACGCGCGCACCGACGACAACGGCACGCGCACCGAGGTCCGGGTCCGCCCGGCCGCGGGCGGGCTCGCCGTGTCGGGCAGCGGCGGGGATTTCCTCGCCCCGCCGGAGACCAAGCCGACCAGCTACTGGCACGAGGACATGACGCGCCGCACCCGGCTGCTCGACACGCAGGCCGGCACGCTGATCGACGTGCGCGCGCGGCAGTCCGGCACCGAGCGCGCCTCGATCGCCGGCCGCGAGGTCGAGATGCGCGTCTACGAGGTGACCGGCGACCTCACCAGCCGCCTTGGCTACACGCAGTCCGGCGAGTGGGTCGACCTCGAGTTCAAGGCGCGCGGCTCGACGATCCGCTATCGCCGCGACACGCCGCCGGCCGCGGCCTGAGCCCCGGGCCGGCGCCGCGCGCGCGGGTGCGTCACGCGTCGACGGCGTGGTGCCTGAGGGTCTCGAGCGGCACGTGGCGCAGCACCATCTCGTGCGTCGCCTCGAGCACGAGGCGCGGCGCGACGCCGGCCTGCCAGGCCTCGATCCAGCGCGCGAGGCACAGGCACCAGCGATCGCCGGGAACCAGGCCGGGGAAGCCGAAGCGCGGCGCGGGCGTCGAGAGGTCGTTGCCACGCGCCTTCGAGAAGGCGAGGAACTCCTCCGTGACCTCGGCGCAGACGGCGTGGACGCCGAGGTCGTCGGATCCGACGTTGCAGCAGCCATCGCGGTAGAAGCCGGTGAGTGGCGCGCGCGAGCATGTCGCGAGCGTCCCGCCCAGCACGTTGCGGCCCTGCGGCCGGCGGCCGCCACCGCCCTCGTCCATGTCCCTCGGCATGACCCTTCTTCTCCTTCGTGCCCGCGCTCGCCCCGGGCTCAGTCGAGCTGCAGGAGCTGTCCCTTGAGATAGGCGCTCTCGGGCAGGTGCGGATGGACCGGATGGTCCGCGCCCGCGCCGGTCGAGGCGAGGATGCGCCCGCCGCGCCCGGCGTCGTCGAGGCCGCGCGCCACCTGCTCGGCGAAGAGTTCGGGGCCGACATGGTGCGAGCACGAGGCCGCGAAGAGGAACCCGCCCGGCGCCACCAGCGACGCCGAGAGCCGCGCGAGCTTGCGGTAGCCGCGCGCGCCGGGACCGATGTCCTTGCGCG
The DNA here is from genome assembly GCA_041178225.1 of Pseudomonadota bacterium. Classification (GTDB taxonomy): domain Bacteria; phylum Pseudomonadota; class Alphaproteobacteria; order CACIAM-22H2; family CACIAM-22H2; genus CAIOSQ01. The sequence goes on from JBEGVV010000188.1 coordinate 4,697, forward strand.
ACTTCACGAAGGCCGGCGGGTCGGCGACGACGACGTCGAAGCGCTCGCCCGCGGCGGCCATGCGCTCGAGCTCGGCGAAGGCCTCGCCGCGCAGCGCGCGGCAGCGCGCGTCGACGCCGTTGAGGGCCGCCGCCGCGGTGGCGAGCGCCAGCGCGCGCTCCGAGCGGTCGAGCAGCACGACCTCCGACGCGCCGCGGCAGGCCGCGAGCACGCCGAAGCCACCGGCGTAGCAATAGGCGTCGAGGACACGCGCGCCATCCGCGAGCGCCGCGACGCGCGCGCGGTTCTCGCGCTGGTCGAAGAACCAGCCCGTCTTCTGCCCCTCGCCGAGGTCCGCGAGGAAGCGCGCGCCGTTCTCGCGCAGCTCGACCGGACCGTCGCCGCCGGCACCGCGCGCCTCCTCCACCGCGAGCGGCAGTCCCTCGAGCGCGCGCGAGTGGGAGTCGTTGCGCAGCACGACGCGGCGCGGCGACAGCACCTCGTCGAACGCGGCGAGGAGGTCCTCGCGCATCGCCTCGGCAAGCGCGGCGTTGAGCTGCACCGAGAGCACGTCGCCGTAGCGGTCGACCACGATGCCGGGCAGCCCGTCCGCCTCGGCATGGACGAGGCGGTAGAAGCCGCCGGGATGCAGCCGCTCGCGCAGGGCGAGCGCGGCGCGCAGGCGCCCGGCGAGCAGCGCGCGCATCGGCGGCGGCTCGGCCGCGCGCGACAGCACGCGCGCGGCGATCAGCGTGCGCGGGTTGAAGCCGGCGACGGCGAGGAACTCGCCATTGGCGGAGACGAGGCGCACGCGCCCGCCCGGCGGCAG
>JBEGVV010000189.1:0-5603 GCA_041178225.1 Pseudomonadota bacterium
ACCTCGCCGCCAACAACGGCCTCGACGCGGCACAGGAAGAGGAACTGCTCTCGGCCTATCTCGGCGCCGCGCCTGGCACCGCCATGCGCCGCGACCTCGCCGCGATGCGCCTCGCCTCGCAACTGCGCGAGACGCTGTGGAGCATGGCAAGCGAACTGCGCCCCTCCGTCGATTTCGACTACGCCGCCTACACGCGCGAGACGCTGGCGCGGTTCGAGGCGGAGCGCGCGGGCTGGGTGGGCTGAGGGCGCGTCAGGCCCAGTCCTCGACCGGGACGACCGGCATCCCGCGGCCCTCCGGCCAGTCGATCTCGCGCCCCGCGGCCAGCACGTCGCGTGGGACGGTGCAGCCCGCGTAGCCGCCCCTCTCGTCGCGGTAGAGCCGGCGATGCGTGGCAAGGTCGGTCCAGGCCGTGCCGACCTGGTTGAAGTGGAACTGCACCGCGCGCCGGCGCATGTCGGAGTCGTTCGGTGCCGTGTAGTGGTGGAGCAGCGGGTGGAAGACCAGCGCGTCGCCGGGCTCCATCTCGACATGGATCGCGTCGGCCAGGCGCAGCCGGTCGGGTCGGATGGTGCAGAGGTTGACGTCGTCATGCGGCACGTGCGGGGCCGGTCCCTCGGCGTGCGAGCGCGGGATCACCTGCATGCATCCGTTCTCGCGCCGCGCCGGATCGAGCGCGATCCAGACGCCCACGACAAGGCCCGGATCGCGGACCCGGAAATAGGCCGCGTCCTGGTGCCAGGGCTTCGCGCCGCCCACGCGCGGCGGCTTGATCAGCGCCATGTCCTGGAGGATCTCGCGGCCCTCGCCCAGCAACTGGTCGAGGATGCGGTGCATGCGCCGCGACATCGCGATGGCCCGCAGCGCGTCGGAGTCGGCGACGTAGTGGGAGAACTTGCGGATGTATCCCTCGCGCGCGCCTGCGGGGATCTTCGAGGCATCGACGCCCGGCTCGAAGGCGATCTGCGTGGCGCGCGCCGGGATCCGGCCGCTCGCGAGCCCGGAGATCGCGTCGAGCGCGGCGGCGACGAGCCGCGGCGCGACCAGGCCGCGCACCAGCACATGGCCTTCGCGGCGATATGCGGCGATCTCGTCGGAACCCAGCAACCCGGCGCCTTGCGCACTCCCTGTCCCGCCCATCGTCCTGCTCCTCCCTGGCCTCTTACACTTGTTTCAATTGATACATACGAAAATACAATTTTCAACCTCGCTCGGAGGCCACTCAAGATTGGGATTGAAGCGGTTTCGCCATTCTTGGCGACCAATAGGCGCGTGATTGTATCGATTGCGTTGACCGCGGCCCGGGCGCCGACCTACAAATCCGTACCGGACATCGAAGCGCCCGCGACGGCGCCGACCGGCCTTGAGGAGGGGACCCCATGCTCGCATCGAAAGGACGCCGATCCGTCCTCGTGACCGCCTTCGCCGCCATGGCCCTGGTGCTGCTCGGGGCTGCCCGGGACAGCTGGGCGCAGCAACCGCAGAGGCAGACGCTGCGCTTCGGCACCGCGGCCATCGGCGGCGACCTGCCCGTGGAGATGATGTACGTCTTCAAGGAATGGGTCGATCGCTCGGCGCCCGGCGAGTTCGACGTCCAGATCCACCATACCGGCACGCTGGTCCGCCAGGGCACCGAGATCACGGCGCTGCAGCGCAACTCGGTCGAGATGTCGATCCTGTCCTGGTGGGACATCGGCGACCGCATCCCCGAATTCAACGTGATGACCGTGGGCTACCTGTTCAGGGACTGGAACCACGTCAGGGCTGCGATGGATGGCGACATCGGCAGGGAATACAAGGCGCGCATCGCCAAGGACCTGCAGATCGAGGTCCTCGACTACTACTACGCCGGCCCGCGCATCGTGAACCTGCGCGAGGCGCGCAAGGTCGAGACCCCCGCCGACCTCGCGGGCGTCAAGCTGCGCATGCCCGGGTCGCCGTCGTTCCTGCTCATGGGCCGGGCGCTGGGCGCCAACCCGGTGCCGCTGGCGCTTCCGGACGTCTACCTCGCCCTCAAGACCGGCACCATCGACGGCCAGGACAACCCGCTCTCGACGACGTGGCGCGCGAAGTTCTACGAGGCCACCAAGCAGATCGTGCTGACCTACCACAGCATCCCCGCGAACATGCTGGCGATCAGCCAGACCGCCTGGGGCAAGATGACCCCGCGCCAGCAGGGCATCGTCAGGGACGCGGCGCGCGCCGCGATGATGTTCAACGACACCAACAAGCTCCGCGACGACCTCGACATCCTCGATCGCATGCGGGCGGCCGGACTGACGGTGACGACGCCCAATGTCGACGCCTTCCGCGCGAACATGCTGAAGATGTTCGCCGACTCGGAATTCGTCCAGAAGGCGCCGGCCGGATGGATGGACCGCATCGAGGCGCTGGCCAGGAAGTGAGCGGCAACGCCCCGGGACGGGCGCCGCCATGACACGCGATGGAAGCCCGTGGCGGCCGGTCCGTGCCGTCGTCGACGCGCTCGGCACGGCCGTGTTCGCCGCGGTCTTCGTCGCGATCAACCTCCAGGTCTTCATGCGCTACGCGATGCGCCAGCCGGTCAGCTGGAGCGAGGAATTCCCGACGCTGGCCTTCACGATCGCCGTGCTCTGGGCGGCGGCGATGATGCTCAAGGCCTCCGACCACATCCTCTTCGAGCTCGTGACCGACCTCATGCCGCCAAGGGCGAGGCTGGCCGTGGGCGCCGCCGCGGGCCTCGCCGTCGCCGCCATCTTCGCGCTCGCGGTGCCGGCGATCCTCGACTTCGCCCTCTACATGAAGGCCCTGCGCTCGCCGATCCTGCGCATCCGCTACGACCTCGTCTACGTCTTCTTCCCCTTCTTCGTCGCCGCGCTGGTCGTCCGCGGGGCGCTCGATGCCTGGATCGGCATGCGCCGCCTTGCCCTCGGCTCGCCCGGATCCTGAGCGCGGGGCAATCGCGATGTCGGCATCGATGATCGTGCTCGTGGCCGTGTTCGTCGGCCTGACGCTGGCCCGGGTCCCGATCGGGATCTCGATGCTTGCGGGTGGCGTCGCCTATCTCCTGCACAAGGGCGTCGATCCCGGGCTTGCCGCGGAGCAGGTGATGGGCGCGATGCTGCAGGCCGATGTCCTGCTCGCGATACCCATGTTCGTGCTCTGCGGCAACTTCATCAGCGGCGGCTCGATCGCGCCGAGGCTGATGGAGCTGGCGCAGGTCCTGACCGGCGGGATCCGCGGCGGGCTCGGCCAGATCAATGTCCTGGTCAATGTCGTCTTCGCCGCGATGAGCGGCAGCGCCGTCGCCGACGCCGCGGGGCCCGGCGCCGTCCTGATCCGAATGATGCGCAAGGCCGGCTATCCCGCGGGCTTCTCGGCGGCGCTGACGGCGGCGGCCGGCACGCTGGCGCCGATCATCCCGCCCTCGATCCCGATGATCCTCTATGCGGTGATCGCCAATGTCTCCGTGGGCGCGCTGTTCGCCGCGGGCGTGTTGCCGGGCCTCCTGGTCGCCGCGGCGCTGATGCTCGCCGTCGCCGAGCAGGCTAGGCGGCGGAACCTGCCCCGCAGCGAGCGCGTCGCGCTCTCCGTGATCCCGCGCCTCATCTGGCGGGGCCTGCTGCCCCTCGGGCTGCCAGTGGTGATCCTCGGCGGCATCCGCGTCGGCGCCTTCACCCCGACGGAGGGCGCGGCCGTCGCGGCGCTCTATGCGCTGTTCCTGGTCTTCGTCGTCTACCGAGAGATGAAGCCCGCCGAGGTCTACGCGGTCTTCCGCGTCTCGCTGGTGCAGAGCGCGTCGGTGATGACGATCATCATGGGCGCGTTCCTCGTGAACTACGCGGTCGCCGCCGACCAGCTCGGCCAGTCGATCGCGCTGTGGCTGACCGCGATGGAGCTAGGCGGCACGGGGTTCCTCGTCGCGGTGATGGCGCTGTTCCTGGTCCTGGGGTGCTTCGTCGACACGGCGATCATGCTGCTGGTGCTGGTGCCCATGCTGCTGCCGACGGCCCGCCTGCTGGGCATCGACCTCGTGCATTTCGGCCTCGTCGTCACGGTCAACATGATGATCGGGATGATGACGCCGCCCTATGGGGTGCTGCTCTTCGTGGTTTCCGGCGTGACCGGCATCCCCGTCCGCGAGGTCATCCGCGAGGCCTGGTATTTCTGCGCGATCCTGATCGCCTGCCTCGTCCTCCTCGTGGCCTTCCCCGGGATCTCGCTCTACCTGCCGCGCGCCATGGGCCTGATCGGGTAGCGGACGGGGGCGAAGCCGCTGCCAAAGCACCCGGCTTGGGCCATACTCCAGATGATGTCCGCCGACCCGACTTCCCCGCCGCGCCCATCGATGCAGGACGCGATCGTCGAGCGCCTGCGCCTGCTGGTCGGCCGCTCCGCGCCCGGCGCCAGGCTGCCGACGGTCCGCAGGCTGATCGCGGAATTCGGGGTCAGCCAGCATGTCGTCCAGGCCGCGCTGGAGACGCTGCGCCGGGAAGGGCTGATCTCGAGCCATGTCGGCAAGGGCACCTTCGTCGGCCGCGCGCAGGGCGCGCGCGGCGGGGCCAGGAGCGTGCTGACGCTGCTCTACCAGCATCCCTACCAGCGCGGCGACGTGATCGCGCGCCTCGTCCACCAGAAGCTGTCGATCGACGGGCACGACTCGCTGGTGCTGACCTACAGCAACGCCGCGCATGTCATGGAAATGCTGAAGTCGAACGCGCGCTACGATGCCGCGATCCTGCAGCCGCGCTCCTCGACGATCTCGGTCTCGCTGCTCGGGCTCCTGCAGCAGCGCGCCGACCATGTCCTGATCGAGGGCCACGCGGCCGAGCACCTGGATGTCGACGCGGTCTCCAACGACCCTGCCAGGACGACCGAGCTCGTCGTCACCCACCTGTTCGCGAAGGGCCATCGCCGGATCGCCTGGATCAAGGAGGATGGCGGCAACTACTTCTTCGACCGCACCGCGTCCTTCTTCCGGGCCCATTGCGCCGGGGCCGGGCTTCCGGCCGAGGAGGCGCCGGTGATCGCCGCCGAAGCCGATCGCGACCGGCTGGGCATCCGCGACCTGCCGGCGGTGATCGCGGCGCTGAAGGGCGGCCGCAGGCGCATGCCCTATTCCGCGATCGTGGTGGCCAGCTTCGTCGAGGGCCGCGCGATCATCGATGCGCTGCGCGCCAGCGGCCTGGAGACGCCACGCGACGTCGCCGTGGTACGGCTGGGCACGCCCGATCTCGACACGGACCACCTGGGCCTGATCACCATCGCTGGCCGGCCCTCGGCGCGCGCCGCCGAAACCGTGCTCGCGCGGCTCAACTGGCGCTGGGGCAATCCCGCCGCGCCGTCCTGCACCTTCTTCGACTCGCCCGACCTCGCGGCCTTCGCGAGCACGTCGGCGACGGCGGGCTAGAGCTCGGAATCCTGCCCGCGCACGGCCGAGGCGATCCGCAGCGTCGAGATGGCCACCACGGCGAAGGCGACCAGCACGAAGGCGAGGGCGATGGGCCGCTCGAGGAAGACCATGAAGTCGCCGCGCGAGATCTCCAGGCTCTGGCGCAGGGACTGCTCCATCAGCGGGCCGAGGATCAGCGTGAGGATCATCGGCGCGACCGGCACGTCGAGCT
>JBEGVV010000190.1:0-9733 GCA_041178225.1 Pseudomonadota bacterium
TCCAGGCCGGGGGTGCTGGGAAAACGCTCGCCGACTGGGTGGTCGAGGGCGAGCCCGAGTGGGATCTCTGGTCACTCGATCCGCGCCGTTTCACGTCCCATGTCACGCGCGCCTACACCCGCGCGAAGGCTATCGAGCTCTACCAGCGTGAATACGCAATCGGCTTTCCCTTCGAGGAGCGTCCGGCGGCGCGTCCATCGAAGGCGTCCTCCCTCCATGGGCGGCTTGCAGCGCGTGGCGGGCTTTTCGGCGCGCGCAACGGCTGGGAGCGAGCGATCTGGTTCCCGCAGGATCCGTCAGAGGCCCTGCTGCAGGATGAATTGACCCTGCAACGCCCCGCCTTCGCGGAGGCAATCGCGAGGGAGTGCCGCGCGGTCGCGGGGGGCGTCGGCCTCGTGGAACTCCCGGGGTTCTCGCGCTTCCGGGTTTCCGGTCCTGGCGCGGCCGCGGCGCTCGATCGCCTGGTCGCGGGACGGCTCCCGGAACCCGGCCGGGTGGGGCTTGCTTATGTCCTCTCCGGGCGGGGCGGCGTGCTGACCGAGTTCACGATAACGCGCCTTGCTCCCGACGCCTTCTGGTTGCTCTCGGCGAGCAGCGGCGAATGGCATGACGCGGACCTGCTGGCCGGCCACGTGGCAGGCCCCGCCACTTCCGTTTCGAACGAGACGGCCGACCACACGACGCTCGTCGTGGCTGGTCCACGCAGCCGGGAACTCCTCGCGAGCCTGGTCGGCGACGACCTGTCGGCCGTCGCCTTCCCCTGGCTCCATGCGCGGAAAGTCATCGTCGCGGGGCGCAGCCTTTGGGCGCTGAGGATCAACTATGTCGGCGAACTGGGCTGGGAACTCCATCCAAGGATGGAGGACGCGCCGGCCGTTCACGATGCGCTGCGAGAGGCTGGTGCAGCGCTTGGCCTCGCGGATGTCGGCATATACGCGGTCGACTCGCTTCGGCTCGAGAAGTGCTACAGGTCGTGGAAGCAGGACCTGACGACGGAGTATTCGGCGTTCGCCGCCGGGCTTGACCGCTTCGTGCGTCTCGACAAGCCCGCCTTTCCCGGTCGCGAGGCTCTCCTGCGGGAAAGGGCGGCTGGCGGACCAGCAGACCGGCTCGTGCCATTGCTCGTCGAGGAATGCGGGGCGGATGCGCCGGCAACTGCGAGCGTATTCCATAATGGCGAACCTGTCGGCATTGTCACCTCGGGTGGATACGGGCATCGCATCGGTTGGTCCATCGCGCTGGCCTACGTGCGCGCAGACATCGCCGTGCCAGGCACCCCGGTCGAGGTCGGCATGTTCGGCCATGCGCGCCGGGCGGTCGTCGCGCCCGAACCCATCTATGATCCATCAAACCAGAGGCTCAGGGCCTGAACCCGCAGGCGCGTGATCCAGGAGAAACAGATGTCCGGATTTCCCAGCAAGGCGCGCGCGGTAGTAATTGGCGGTGGCGCGGTCGGCTGCTCGGTCGCGTATCACCTCGCGAAGCTTGGGTGGACGGATGTCGTCCTTCTTGAGCGCAAGCGCCTGACCTCGGGGACGACGTGGCATGCGGCGGGCCTGATCGGGCAACTGCGCGCGACGCTCAACCTGACGAAGCTCGCGAAGTACTCGGCTGAGCTCTATGACGGGCTCGAAGCGGAGACGGGTGTCGCGATCGGCTACCGTCGCAACGGGTCGTTGGGGCTCGCGCTCTCGGAGCACCGGCTGGAGGAGTTCGCGCGCGGGGCCTCGATGGCGAGGACCTTCGGCCTCGAGGCGCAGATGCTGACGCCCGAGGAATGCGCGGTGCGCCATCCGCTGGCCGCGATGCATGGTGTTCAAGGCGGCGTCTTCCTGCCGACGGATGGGCACGCGGACCCGGCGAACATCGCGCTGGCGCTGGCCAAGGGCGCGCGCCAGCGCGGCGTGCGGATCCTCGAGAACGTCGCGGTGACGGGGATCAAGCGCGCGCGCGGGCGAGTGGCGGGGGTCGAGACGGACCACGGTCCGATCGCGGCGGACTACGTCGTGAACTGCGCGGGGATGTGGGGCCGGGAGGTGGGGCGGATGGCGGGCGTGAACGTGCCTCTCCATGCCTGCGAGCATTTCTACGTCGTGACGGAGCCGCACCCGGACATCCCGCGGAACCTGCCGGTGCTGCGCGTCCCCGACGAGTGCGCATACTACAAGGAGGACGCGGGCAAGCTCCTCGTCGGCTTCTTCGAGCCCAAGGCGAAGCCCTGGGGCATGGAGGGCATCCCAGCCGACAGCGAGTTCATCACGCTTCCCGACGACTGGGAGCATGTCGGGCCCGAACTCGAGAAGGCGGCGGCGCGCGTGCCGCTGCTGTCGAAGGCGGGGATCCGGACCTTCTTCAACGGGCCCGAGAGCTTCACGCCCGATGACCGCTACCTGCTGGGGGAGGCGCCGGAACTGCGGAACTTCTACGTCGCGGCGGGCTTCAACTCGATCGGCATCCAGTCGGCGGGGGGCGCGGGCAAGGCGCTGGCGGAATGGATGGAGGGCGGCGAGCAGCCCTTCGACCTCGGCGACGTGGATATCCGGCGGATGTTCCCGTTCCAGGGCAACCGGACCTATCTGTTTCACCGGGTGGGAGAGACGCTGGGGCTGCTCTACGCGGACCATTTCCCGCATCGCCACTACGAGAGCGCGCGCGGGGTGCGGCACACGCCGCTGCACGAGCGGCTCGAGGCGCGCGGGGCGTGCTTTGGCGAGGGCGCGGGCTGGGAGCGCGCGTTCTGGTTCCTGCCGCCCGGGGCGGCTGCGCGCGGGGAGAAGGCGGAGTACCGCTACTCGTGGAAGCGGCAGAACTGGTTCGCCCATGCGGCGGAGGAGCACCGCGCGGTGCGCGAGGGGGTGGGCCTGTTCGACCTCTCGCCCTTCGGGAAGATCCGCGTCGAGGGGCCGGACGCGGAGGCGGTGCTCCAGCTTGTCTGCGCGAACGACGTGGCGGTGGAGCCGGGCCGGATCGTCTACACGCAGTGGCTGAACCGTCGTGGCGGCATCGAGGCGGACCTGACGGTGACGCGCCTGTCTGAACGGGAGTTCCTGGTCGTGACGGGCTCGGCGACGCTGCCGCGCGACCTCGACTGGCTGCGGCGGCACATCCCCGAGGATGCGCGCTGCGTGGCAACGGATGTCACCTCGGCTGAGGCGTGCATCGCGGTGATGGGGCCGCGGTCGCGCGAGCTCCTGGCGCCGCTGGTGGACACGGACCTCTCGAACGCGGCCTTCCCCTTCGGCACGGCGCGTACGCTGGGGATCGGGATGGCGCTGGCGCGCGCGCACCGCATCACCTACGTGGGGGAGCTGGGCTGGGAGCTCTACGTGCCCGCGGACATGGCGCGGCACGCCTTCGACGCGATCGCGGCGCGCGGCGACACGATGGGGATGCGTCCCTGCGGGATGCATGCGCTCGACAGCTGCCGCATCGAGAAGGCCTATCGCCACCACGGCCATGACATCAGCTGCGAGGACCACGTGCTCGAGGCGGGCCTCGGCTTCGCGGTGAAGACGGGCAAGGCCGCGGGGCGCTTTGGCGGCTTCATCGGCCGGGAGGCGGTGCTCGGGCGCGCGGCGGAGGGGCTGCGCCGCCGCCTGCTGCAGTTCCGCCTGGAGGATCCAGTGCCGCTACTCTTCCACAACGAGCCGATCATGCGTGACGGGCGGATCGTCGGCCGCGTTACCTCGGGCGCCTATGGACACCATCTCGGCGCGGCGATCGGCCTGGGCTACGTCCCGGTCGAGCCGGGCGAGGGCGAGGCCTCGCTCCTCGATGCGCGCTGGGAGATCGAGGTCGCGGGCACGCGCTTCGCGGCGCGCGCAAGCCTCAGGCCAATGCACGACCCGAGGTCGGAGAGGCCGCGTGCATGAGCGAGGCAGTCGTTAGGTCGGAACGCGACGGGAGGATTGGCGTCCTGATCCTCGATCGGCCGCGGTCGCTCAACGCCATCTCCGCGTCGTTGATGGAGGAGGCAGCGACGGCCCTGTCCGCTTTCGTCGCCGATCCTTCAGTCCTCGCGGTCGTCGTCCGAGGAGAGGGGCGTGCATTCTCGGCCGGGTTCGACCTGAAGGAAGGTGCTGCTCGCGGCACGCGGGGCGCCGAGGCCTGGCGCGCGGTCCTCCAGGCCGACTTCGACTTCATCATGAGGTTCTGGGACTGCCCAAAGCCGACCATCGCGGCCGTGCATGGCTTTTGCCTCGGCGGCGCCTTCGAGCTTGCCCTCGCCTGTGACGTCACCGTCGCCGGCGAGGGGACGCGCTTCGGCGAACCGGAGGTCCGCTTCGGTTCCGGCATTGTCGCGATGCTCCTTCCGTTCTTCGCTGGCCCCAAGGCCGCGAAGGAGATGCTCCTGACTGGCGCCGATAGGCTGACGGCGAACCGCATGCGCGAGATTGGCGTGGTCAACCGCGTCGTGCCAGACGCCCGGGTGGTAGAGGAGGCGATGGACACGGCACGCGAGTTCTTGGCCGCCTCCCCGGAGGCCGTGCGTCAGACCAAGCGCGCCATCCACCGCGCCTACGATGCGATGGGATTGCGCCAGGCCCTGCGCGAGGCACTTGAGATCGACATCGAGATCGAGTCGGATGAAAACCCCGCACGGGCGGAGTTCAATCGCATCCGCGCCAGCGAAGGACTGGCCGCCGCGATAGCCTGGCGCGACGCAAGGAAGGCCTAGCCCGTCGGGACGACTGCTCCAGCAGGTGGCGACCGATGCACGGCCATCGAGCGCGGCGCGCCCGAAACCGACCATCGGCTCCGCCCCCTCCTTGCATGGGATGGCGTCGCGGACTCCATCCGCTTCTGGGCACGCCCCGTGCCCTGGCGGCGGTGGCCGTTCCGGTCCACGAGCGGCACGCGGCAGGATCGCCGCATCCTCGAGCAGGGAGGCGCATGTGACGCTCACGACGCAGGCCAGGCGCGCCATGGAGCTCGCGGGCGACCTGCCGACCGGCCTCTCGCCGCCCGAGCTCAGGACGATGTACGCCGCGCAGCGCGCGCGGCTGCAGCCGCCGAGGCCCGACGTCGCGCGCGTCGAGGATCTCTCGATCCCGGGCCGCGACGGGCCCGTGCCCGCGCGCCTCTACCTGCCGCGCGACGACGGCGCGCCGCGGCCTCTGATGGTCTACCTCCATGGCGGCGGCTGGGTGGTGGGCAGCGTCGAGGGCTACGACACGACATGCCGGCGGCTCGCGCTCAAGGCGGATTGCGCCGTCGTCTCGGTCGAGTACCGGCTCGCGCCGGAGCATCCCTTCCCCGCGGCGCTGCACGACGCCTGGGACGCGACTTCCTGGTGCGCGCGCGAGGCCGCGCGGCTGGGAGGGGACGCGGACCGGCTGGTCGTCGCGGGCGACAGCGCCGGCGGCACGCTCGCCGCGGTCGTGGCGCTGATGGCGCGCGATGCCGGCGCCCCCGCGATCGCGCTGCAGGTGCTGGTCTACCCGGTCGTCGACCTGGTGCGCGAGACGGGCTCGCACGTGCGCAACGCGCAGGGCTTCATGCTCACCACCGCGGCGCTGCGCTGGTTCTACGACTGCTACGTCCCCGACCGCGCTAAGCGCGCGGACTGGCGCGCCTCGCCCTTGCTCTGCCCGACGCTGCGCGGCGTCGCGCCCGCGCTGGTGGTCGCGGCCGAGCACGACCCGCTGGTCGACGAGGACGCGGCCTATGCCGAGCGCCTGCGCGCCGAGGGCGTCGCGGTCGAATACGCCTGCTTCGAGGGCATGCTGCACCCGTTCTTCACGCTCGGCGGCGTCATCGACGACGCGGCGCGCGCCGAGGACATGGTCGCGGCGGCGGTGGCGCGGCTCAGACCTCGCTGTCCGCCCGGGCCGTGCGCAGGACGCTGAGCGCGGAAAGCACCAGCACGCCGATCGCCGCGGCGAGCAGGCAGGCCGCCAGCGGGCGCTCGAGGAGGATCGACATGTCGCCGCCCGACATCTCGAGCGACTGTCGCAGCGTGCGCTCCATGAGCGGCGCCAGGACGAGGGTGAGGACCATCGGCGCGACAGGCAGGTCGAGCTTGCGGAAGCCGTAGCCCGCGATGCCGAAGAAGAGCATCACCCAGACGTCGAAGGCGCTGTTGTTCACGCTGTAGACGCCGATCACGCAGAACGCGAGCACCACGCAGGCGAGGACCGGGTAGGGGATCCGAAGCAGCGACACCCAGAGCGGCACCAGCGGCAGGTTGAGGACGAGCAGCATCGCGTTGCCGACGATCAGGCTCGCGATCACCGCCCAGGCGAAGGCTGCGTGCTCGGTGAAGAGGGCCGGCCCCGGTACCAGGCCGTTGACCATGAAGGCGCCCATCAGCACGGCGATGGTCGGCGAGCTCGGGATGCCGAGCGTGAAGAGCGGGATGAGCGCCGCGTTCGCATAGGCGTTGTTCGCGGTCTCGGGACCGGCGACGCCCTGGATCATGCCGGTGCCGAAGCGCTCGGGCGTCGGCGACAGCTTCCTCTCCACCGCGTAGGACAGGAAGGTCGGCACCATCGAGCCGAGGCCGGGCACCAGCCCGAGGACGAAGCCGATCGCCGTTCCCCGGGCGACCGGGCCCGCCGAATCGCGCGCGTCGCGGCGGGTCAGCCACAGGCTGCCGATGGCAGGCGCCGAGGCGCGGGCGGCGCGGCGCTCGACGTTGGCGAGCACCTCGCCGAGGCCGAACAGCCCCATGACGACGGCGATGATCGACACGCCCTCGTAGAGCTCGCTGCGCCCGAAGGTGAAGCGCGCCGTGCCCATGACGGGGTCGATCCCGACCTGCGCGACGAGCATCCCCAGGACCGCGGCGACGAGGGCGCGGATCGCGGACCGGCTCGCCAGCGCCGTCACCATCGCGAGCCCCACCGCGAGCAGGGCGAAGATCTCGGGCGGGCCGAAGCCGAGGGCGAGGCGCGTGAGCGGCATGGCGACGACGACGAGGCCGATGGTCGCGACGATGCCGCCGACGAAGGAGCCGATCGCCGCGATGGCCAGCGCCGGGCCGGCGCGCCCGGCGCGCGCCATCGCGTAGCCGTCGATGCAGGTCACGGCCGAGGCCGCCTCGCCGGGCGTGTTCGCGAGGACCGACGTGATGGTGCCGCCATACATCGCGCCGTAGTAGATCGCCGCGAGCATGATGATCGATCCGGTCGGGTCGAGCGCGCCGACGACCGGGATGAGCATCGCCGTGCCCGCCGCCGGCCCGATGCCCGGCAGCACGCCGATCAGCGTGCCCATCAGGCAGCCGGCGAAGGCGAAGGCCAGGTTCGCGGGCTGCAGCGCCGTGGCGAAGCCGCCTGCGAGGAGCCAGAGCGATTCCATGCGCGGGCCTTCCGTGTCAGGGGCCGAGCCAGCCCGCGGGCAGCGGGACGCCGAGCCAGCGTACGAAGACGAGATGCGCGCCGAAGCTCGAGCCGAGCGCGACGGGCAGCATCACCCGCGGGTCGCGCAGGCCGAGCGCGGCCATGGCCGCGACGCTCGCGACCAGCATCGCAGGCGCGAAGCCGATCCTGTCCATCGCGAGCGCGACGAAGGCCACCGCGCCGAGCACGGCGAGGACGCGCAGCGCGCCTTGCGCGTCCGGCAGGGGCTCGGGCGGCGGCGCGTCCGCCGGCGCGCGCGACAGGAACGCGCGCAGCAGGATCGCGAGGCCGAGCACGGCGAGCAGCAGGGCCAGCCAGCGCGGGAAGAAGCCCGGCCCCGGCCCGATCGACGTGAAGTACCGCATGCCCATCGCGCCATGGCCGAAGAACGCGGCGACGGCGAGCAGCGCCGCGCCGAGGCCGGCATCGAGCCGCCTCGCCGTCATCCGTCCCGCCGGCTGGCGCGCGCGGCGGCGTGCTGGCGTCCGCGCATCACTTCGCCTGCTGCTTCGCGGCCTCTATCAGCGGCTTGAAGCGCGCGTCGACCGCGTCCCAGAACGTCGCGTAGCCCTGCGCGTCGAGATAGGACACGGTGTTGCCGAGCTCGAGCATGCGGGACTTGAGCGCCGGGTCCTGCATGATCGTCCGCATCGCCTGCGAGAGCCGGTCGAGGATCGGCCTTGGCGTCTGCGCGGGGGCCGACAGGCCGATGTCGGAGCCGATCGGCTCGATCGCGTGCCCGCCCTCGGAGGTGGTCGGCACCTCCGGGAGCAGCTCGCTGCGCGCCTTGTCCATCACGGCGATGACGCGGATCGCGCCGGCCTTGTGCTGGACGAGGAGCTCGCCGATCGAGTTGAAGCCGACGTCGATGTGCCCGCCGAGCAGCGCCTGCAGCTGCGGCCCGCCGCCCTGGAAGTTGACCGTCGCCATCCGCGTGCCGGTGCCGTTCTGGAAGGCGATGCTCGCGAAATGCCCGGTCGACATGAACCCGGTGGTGCCGCTGCGGACCTTGCCCGGGTTGGCCTTCGCCGCCGCGACGAGGTCGGCGATCGTGCGGTGGGGGCTGTCCGCGCGGACCACGACGCCGAAGGGCGCGCCGTAGTACATGGCGATCGGCGCGAGCGACTCCCGGCGGAAGGGCGAGGCCCGCTCGCTGTCGAGGTAGATGCTCGCCGCCGTCGGCAGCACCGACCAGACCAGCGTGTGCCCGTCCGGCTTCGCGTTCGCCGCCTCGGTCAGCCCGATCTGCATCGACGCGCCGGGGCGGTTGACGACCTCGACCGGCACGCCTAGCTCGCGCGCCAGCAGCGGCGCGGCGAGGCGCGCGGCAACGTCGGTGCCGCCGCCGGCGGTCGATGGCACGATGGTGACGATCGGGCGTCCCCTGACCGGGAATTCCTGGGCCATGGCCGCGCCGGCCGGGACGAGCGCGGCGATGCCGCTGGCGATGGTGGCGCGCAGCGCGGAACGTCTGGTCTGCATGGTGGTCTCCTCCGGTGCTTGTGTCGTGGTCAGCGTCGTCCCGCCGTGCCGCCTGCCGAGGCATCGCCTGCGGGCTCGCGGATCCTGCGGAACTTCTTGAGGGCGTTGAGTTCCTCCGGCACGGGCCGGCCGGGGAACAGCGAGGGCCAGGCCGAGGCCGTGACCTCGCCGACATAGAGGTCGCCGAGCGAGTCCACGGCGATGCCGTGCGGCGAGGTGAACTGCGCGGGCCCCGTGCCAGGGCCGTCGATGCCCTCGAGCCTGCCGATGCGCGTGCCGTCGCTGGAAAGGATGCTGATGCGCGGGCCGAGATTGGGCGTGTCGCGGTTCACCGCGAGGTAGGGCCCGATCTCGCCGACATAGCAGGTCGGGCAGGGCCCCGGCGTCATGAACAGCGCGCTCGGCCGGTGCAGGTTGTTCCATTGCGAGACGTAGCGGCCCTCGCCATCGAAGACCTGGATGCGATGGTTCTCGCGGTCGGCGACGTAGACGAGCCCGTCGGCGTCGCAATGGATGTTGTGCGGCAGGTTGAACTGCCCGGGATCCGTGCCTGGACCGCCCCAGGTCCTGAGCCAGCGCCCGTCCGGGGCGAATTTGTGGACCGCGGCGTTGCCGTAGCCGTCGGTGACGTAGATGTCGCCGTTGGGTGCCAGCGCGGTGTGCGTGCAGCGGTTGAAGGGCTCGCAGCTCATCGCGCGCGCCGGCCTGCCGGGCACGCCGATGCGCATCAGGAGGCGGCCGTCGAGCGTGCACTTGCACACGCTGTGCGAGCCCTCGTCGGTGCAGTAGATCGAGTCGTCCGGGCCGATATGCACGCCATGGGCGCGGGTGAACAGGTCGCGGCCCCAGCTCGACAGGAAGTTGCCGTCGCGGTCGAGCACGACCATGGGGTCGGGCCCGCGGTTGAA
>JBEGVV010000191.1:0-13609 GCA_041178225.1 Pseudomonadota bacterium
CGCCGGCGGACGAGATCTCCGCCGGGTTGAACGTCACGCGGACCGTCGGCGTGTCGTCGTTCGTCAGGTCGTCCGTCGTGCTGCTGCCGGTGTCGGACGCGTCAAGCAGGTCGATCGTCGGCGCCGACGGCACGCCCTGGTCCAGCGTGATCGCAAGCGCCACGGATGCGGCGCTCGTGTTGCCCGCATTGTCCCGGATCGCCGCGGTCAGCGACTTCACGCCATCCGCGCCAAGCGTCGAGGTCGTGATGTCGACGAACCCCGCCGCGGCATCCGCGGAGGTCAGCGTCGCCGTGCCCGCGCTCGCGCCGCCCGACAGCAACGTGACGAGCGCCCCGGCGCTCACGTCCGCTGCCGAGAACGACACCCGGATCGTCGGCGTGTCGTCGTTCGTCAGGTCGTCGGTCGCGCTGTTCCCGCTGTCCGAGCCGGCCAGGAGGTCCAGCGCCGGCGCGCCGGGTGCGACGCGATCGATGCGCGCGAGGAGGATCGGGGAATCGACCCCGGACCCGACCTTCGCCGTGATGGCCTTCGACCCGTCCAGCGGGAAGGCCGCGGCGCCGAGCGGGACGAGGACGGCCCCGGCGGAGATGTCGGCGGCACCGAGCACCACCGATGCCTTGCTCGCGCCATCCACGAGGACCTGGAGCGTGCTCCCTGCGACCGCATTGCTGCCGGCCAGCCGGACGAGCACGCCCAGCCCCAAGGCGATCTCGGAGGCCGAAAGGGCGGAGTCGGTCGCGAAGGACGTCGCGGAAGCCAGGCCCGCGGCCGAAGCCACCGTGACGGCGAGGCCGAAGCCGGAGCCCGGGTTCTGGCAGAACAGCGCGAGCGTGCCGGCGCTGCCGGTCAGGGACGCGCCGACCAGGTCGCTCGCGTCGGCGTCCGCGGCGACCGCCGCGACAAGCTTGGCCGCGATCGCGGCATTGGTCTGCGCCGTGCTCGCGCCGATGTCCGCGGCGACGACCGTGTAGGCCACGGCGATGCCATCGATCGTCAGCGTGACCTGGTCGCCCGCGGCGAAGCTGCCGGACAGCGTGACGGCGTTGCCGAGCGCCGGGCGGCGAGGAGCAGCCCCGTCGGCCACGACGATGGAACCGACCTCGTCGGCGTAGGAGAGGATGGTCCTCTCGACATTCGCCG
This sequence comes from Pseudomonadota bacterium, assembly GCA_041178225.1. Taxonomy (GTDB): domain Bacteria; phylum Pseudomonadota; class Alphaproteobacteria; order CACIAM-22H2; family CACIAM-22H2; genus CAIOSQ01. The sequence continues at coordinate 1,144 of JBEGVV010000191.1, forward strand.
CCGACAGGAGGGCCGCCTCCGCGGCGTCGATCGTCCCGTCGGTCGCGGCCTGCGCGAGGTCGCGCTGCGCGAAGATCTGCGATTGCGCGATGGTGGCCAGGCCAGCGACCCCGGTGGTGCGGTCGACCTGGTCGATGGTCGCGTTGACCTGCGCGATCGCCTGGCCCAGGGCCGCCGCGTTGGGGTCGCCGCCCGCCACGCCAGCGGCCGTGAAGACCTCGCCCACCCTTGCAGAGGCGGAAATGTCGAAGGTCGCCGCGGCCGCGCCCGCGGCATTCAGCTTCGCGGCGAGGCTGTCGATGATCACCCGGGCGCCGGCCTCGATCGAGGACTGCGCGCCGCTGCCATTGAGCAGCGATGCACCCGCGACGAGGAGGTTGGCGACCTTGGCGGCGGCGGCCTGCGCCTGCAGCGCGGCGCTGGCCTGCGCGCCCCCCCCGGCTGCAATGGCGATCAGGTTGCTCGCGGGATTGAGCGTCGGATCGATGCCGAGCGCGGTGGCGATGCGCTGCTGCGCGACAGCGGCGCTGACGCCGGTGCGGATGACCGCGTCGAGGAGCGTGGTGAGGGGATTGATGACCGCCGATCCGGCCGGCGCGGAGAGCACCTTGGCGAAGGCCTGGCCGGTCGAGATGTCGATCGAGCCCGGCATCGGCACGGCCACGATCGAGCCGCCGGTGCCGGCAAGGCCGCTGAAGCTTCCGTCGCGCTGGGAGAAGACGAAGGGCTCGCCGGCGTCGAAGCTGCGGTTGTTGTTGAGGTCCCGGAAGACCCGCGCGCCGGAGATGAAGCCGTCGGAGATGAACCCGCCATCGCCGAGGAAGCCGCCGCCCGACGAGCCACCGCCGCCGCCGCCGCCGCAGGCGGCGAGGGTGAGCATCGACACCGAGGAGAGGAGCATGTTGCGCGCCCATGCCGGCGCGAGCGACCGGCGGGAGCCGCCATCGGCGCCGCGTCGCAGGTGCTCGAGGACGCGCGCGACGTCCAGTCGCGCGTCCTCGGAACCGAAGACGTCGACAGGCCGCGCCACGCCATGAACCCCATCCGGACTCATGGTCGCCGCTCCCGATCCACCAACCTCAACGTGTGCTCTCCTTCCTGGAGAAACTCCGCGCCCATTGCGCGCCGCCATAATGCCGATGGAGGAATCTCGACCCATAGGATCGAAGGGTCCCCGATGGATCGAATGGCCCCGATCGCGCGCCATCGGCTGCCGCGCCGGGGGCTTTTACGGTCCGCGACGGAGGCATTCCTATCTCTCGCGGAAGGCGTTCTGCGCCGTCCTGAAGATCGGCTTGGTGAGGTAGGTGAGGATCGTCTTCGAGCCGGTGATGATGTCCGACTGCGCGACCATCCCCGGGATGATCGGGAGCCTGCGGCCGAGGCTCTCCAGGTGCGGGCTCTGGCTCTCGAGGCGCACGAGGTAGAAGCTCTCGCCCCGCTCGTTCGTGACCGCGTCGGCGCCGACGCCCGACACGACGCCCTCGAGCGAGCCGAATATCGCGAAGTCGTATGCGGTGAGCTTGATCCGCGCCTTCTGCCCGGGGTGTATGAAGCCGATGTCGCGCGGGTCAATGCGCGCCTCGACCACCAGCTTGTCCTCCGCGGGCACGATCTCGACGACCGGCTCGCCGGGCTTGATCACGCCGCTCACCGTGGTCACGAGGACGCGGTTGACGATGCCGTTCATCGGCGCGCGCAGCTCGCTGCGGTCGACCTTGTCGACGAGCGCGGGCAGCGTCTCCTGCAGGGCCCGCAGCTCCGCGGTGCTGCGGGTGAGGTCGGCGAGCGCCGTCGACCTGAACTGGGCGATGGTGGAATCGCGCTTCTGGTGGACCTCGGCGATGGCGGCCTGCAGCTTCTGGATGGAGAGGCCTGCCCCCTCGACCCGGCCTTCCTGCTCGGCGAGGACGCGGTCGAGGCGGATCAGCTCGATCCGCGGCTCGAGGCCTCGCCCCACGAGCTCGGACATGATGCGTCGCTCGTCCCGGGCGAGGCCGAGCGAGCGCTGCCCCGCCGCGAGCGAGACGCGCGCCTCGGCGAGCTCCTTCGTGCGCTGCTCGAGCTGGGCGTCGAGGACGGCGAGCGAGGTGCGCAGCTCCACGATCCGCCCTCGATGCACGGCGGCCTCGCCGTCGACGAAGGATCGCGCCTCGCGGACCAGCTCGTCGGGGAATTGCGGGGCGCGGTCCTCTATCTCCGCCGTCAGGCGGATCACGCGCGCCGAGATGGCAAGGGCCTGCTGGCGCCGGCTCTCGTAGTCCGATCCGGCCTGGGCGGTGCTCAGGCTGACCAGGAGATCCCCTTCCTTCACCGAGGCCCCCTGCCGGACATGGATCGTCTTCACGATCCCGCCCTCCAGGCTCTGCACCACCTGCACCTTCGCCGACGGGATGATCCGCCCGTCTGCATGGGTGGCCTCCTCGACCTCGAACACGGCCGCCCATGCGCCGAGCAGCAGGAAGCTGAGGCACATCGACAGCAGGAGCAGGCTCGAGGCACGGCTCGGGCGGGCGACCCGCTCGGCCATCGCGACGGATACGGGGCGCTCGGCCATGTCAGCCACCGCCGCCCTGGCCGCGCAGGACCGAGGCTTTCGGGCCGTCGAGGGTCACGCGGCCCTGGTCCACGACGATGACCCGGTCGACGAGCTCCAGGAGGCCCGCGCGGTGCGTGATGAGGACGAGCGTGCGGCCGTCGAGCTCCGACGACAGGCGCTTGAGGAGCGCCTGCTCCGAATTCATGTCCATGGCGCTGGTGGGCTCGTCCAGCAGGACGATCGGCGGGCGCGGCAGCAGGGCGCGCGCGATCGTTATCGCCTGGCGCTGGCCGCCGGAGAGGCCTTCGCCGCGCTCCTGCACCCGCAGCCCGAGTCCATCGGGGTGGCGGTTGACGAACTCGGAGACGCCGGAGACCTCGGCGACGCGCAGGACCTCCGCGTCGCTCGCCTCCTCCGCCCCGAGCACGATGTTCTGCCGCACCGTGCCCGACATCAGCCAGATGTCCTGCAGCACGGCGCCGATGTTCCGCCTGAGGTCCGCGGGGTCGATCTGCCGCACGTCGACGCCATCGACCAGCACCGCGCCCTCCGTCGGGCGGTGGAGCCCCAGGACCAGCTTCGCGATCGTGGTCTTCCCGGAGCCGACGCGGCCGAGGATGGCGACGCGCTCGCCAGGCTGGATCCTGAACGACACGCCTTCCAGCCCTCCCGAGGCCTGCCCGGGATAGAGGAAATGGACGTTCCGGAACTCGATCGCGCCGCGCAGGCGGTCGCGCGCCACGTACACGGAGCCGGTCGCGCGCTCGCGGGGCTGCTCCATGAGCTCGCGCAGCGAGCGATAGGCCGCGAGCGTGTGGTTGAGGCGCGTCAGCAGGTGGGTCACCTGCGCGAGCGGCGCCATCACGCGCCCCGCGAGGATGGTGCAGGCGATGATCGCGCCGAAGCCCGCGCGGCCAGCCGAGACCTGGAAGACGCCGACGGTCACGATCGCGACCTGGACCGCCTGCTGCAGGAAATTCGCCATGTTGCCGGCGAACATCGCCACGAGGCGGGACTTCAGCCCGATCCTGGCCTGGCTGGTGACCGCCTCCTGCCAGCGCCGGCGCATGAGCGAGGCGGCGCCCAGCGCCTTGATGGTCTCCATGCCGCCAAGCGCCTCGATGAGCACGGTATGCTTGTGCTGGCCATCGGACTGGCTCGCCTGGGTCAGGCGGCGCAGCGTGGGCTGCACGGCGAGGCTGGTGCCGATCAGGAGCGGGATCGCCACGAGCGGCACCAGCACCATGGCCCCGTCGATGAGGCCCATGACGAGCAGGAAGAGGATCGCGAAGGGCAGGTCGACGAGCGTCGTCAGCGTCGCCGACGTGCAGAAGTCGCGCACCGCCTCGAATTCCTTCATCACGTTGGCGATCGCGCCCGTCGACGCCTTCCGCGCGCGGAGCTCGAGGTCCATGACATGGTCGAAGAGCGCGTCGGCGATCGATGCGTCGGCCCGGCTGCCGGCGACGTCGAGGAAATATCCCCTCAGCATGCGGATCGCGAAGTCGGACAGGAAGACGATGCCGATGCCCACGAGGAGCGCGACGAGGGTGTCGATCGCGTTGTTGGGGATCACGCGGTCGTAGACGATCATCGAGAACAGCGACGTCGTCAGCGCGAATATGTTCGTGAGCAGCGCCGCCAGGGCGACCTGGCCGTAGATCCAGCCATTGCGCAGGATCGGCCCCCAGAACCAGTGGCCGTGCCGGCCCTGCGGGCCCGCCCCCGCGCCAAGGACGGGCGGGCGCAGGGCGATCGCGATCGCCCGGCCCAGGAAGCGCGGCGCGAGTTCCTCGCGCAGCTGCGCAGGCTCCAGAAGCATCGGCTCCTGGGCCCGGGACGGATCGAAGAGCCGGACCCTCCGGTCCTGGAGCGAGGAGTGGACGACGACAGGCCCCGCCGAGGTCTCCGCGATCCATGGCCCGAGCTCGGGATCGAGGTCGTCGGCGGGAAGAGATCGCAGCTCGGTCGAGCATCCGAGGCTCTCGAGCGCCTCGACCACCGAATCGAGGGTCCATTCCCCCTCCGGCCGCACGACCCGGCTGCGGAACGCGGCGGCCGAGAGCGGGCGCTCCAGGCGCCGCAGGACATAGAGCATGCAGGCGACCATCGGGTCGCCCGGAGGCGCCGCCGCCGTCTCCGCCGCCGGGAGGGCCGGCGCTTCCCGCGCGCCGGGACCTTGCACGCCAACCGTCATCGCGCGCGCACCGATGCGCCGGGCGGCCCCGAGAGCGACTCGACGAGGGTGCCTGCGAACTGCAGCAGGCGGTAGCGGGACAGGACGCCGTCGAACACCGAATCTATGAGGTCGCGCCCCGCGTCGAAGAGCTCCTCCTGCGATTTCAGGAGTTCGACGATGCTGCCGCGGTTGAGCTCGAGCTGCTCGCGATTGGCCCGCAGCGCGTCGACCCCGGCAAGCACCGCGATCGCGCGCGCATCGATGGCGCGGGCGGCGTTCTCCGACTCGGCCTGGGCCTGCCTGAGGAGGCGGTCGAGCTGGCGGCCCAGCGCGCGCTCGTCCTGCTCGGCCTGGCGCGCACGCGCGAGGGCCTGGTTGCGCCGGGCCGTGTCGGCGCCTCCTGTGTAGAAATTGTACCTGAAGACGAGCAGGAGGGAGGCGTCCGTGCCGGGCACGCCGTCGGCTAGCTGCTCGCGCCTGGAGACCGCACCCTCGACGCCGACATTGGGAAGGGCGCGCGCGGTCACCGCCTCGGCCTCGGAGCGCGCCGACCTGGCGACGGCCCTCGCCTCGACGAGCGCCGGATGCCGCTCGGTGGCCAGGCGCAAGGCGTCCTCGATAGATGCCGGGCCCTCGGGCGAGCGCGACAGGTCGAGGCGCTCGGGATGGACCGAGAAGATCTCGCGATATGCCGCCTCTGCGGAGCGAAGCCTGTTCTCGAACGCCACGAGGACGCTGCGCGCGGCGGCAAGCCGGGCCGTGGCGCGGCGGATGTCCGTTTCCGCCCCGCCCCCGATCTCGCGCCGGCTCTCCAGCAGGCTCACGATCCGCGTCCGGTCCGCGACGTTCCGCTCGGCGAGGCCGAAGAGCAGGCGCGCCCGCATCACGTCGTAGTGCGCGACGACCCCGCGCATCGCGAGGTCCATCTCCACGGACGAGCGGCGCGCCTCGGTGGCCTCGAGCCTGTGCCGCGCCGCATCGACCGAATTCGATGTCGCGCCGAAGTCATAGACGGTCTGGCGCATCTGCAGTCCTGCACCGATTCCGTTTCGCGTCAGCGGCCGCTGGCCCTCGAAGGTCGGGGCGACGCGGCGGTAGCCGCCATCGCTCGAGCCGCTGATCGTCGGCAGGTAGCCCGCCCATGCCTCGTCCACGGCCTCGCGCGACGCGACCTGGGCCTCGCCCTGCGACATCGACTGGGGATGGGCGGCGATGGCATCGAGGATCCGGCGATGGAAGGGCGCCGGATCGGTCCGGCGTGCCCTGACCTCGTGAAGCTCGATCACCCCGAAGAGCCAGTCGATCACCGGGTCGCCGATCGCGGCGGCCCAGGGGCGCCCGCCCTCCGCGGCCCGCCCAGCCGGCGCAGGGGCTGGCTGCGCCGATGCCAGGACGGAGGCGAGGGCCATCACGACCACGCAGGCGAAGGATGCGACGCCGCGGCAGAGGCGCCGGCCCCAGGCCAGGGGACCGCCAGGTCGAAGCCACATGGAACAGCCCGGGAAATGCGCCGCGTCTTGCTGCCGACGCGTCAATGGCGGGCTCCCGCGCGACGGTCGCTCATCCGGCCTTTTCGCTGCGGGAGGCGCGACCATCCCTCGCCTTGTCGACGCCGGGCCCGCTGCCCGCGGGCCGCCGCTGCAGGATGCCGCGCTCGACGAGCTGCTCGACGACCTGGGTCATCTGCCCATGCATGCGAACGAATCCCTCGAGGCTCAGCACGAGTTGCTCGCCCGTGGGCTGGACGGCCGGCGCCGCACCGCCCTCGCCTGCCGACAGCGTCACGAGGTCGAGCCTGATCGTGCCCGAGACGACCTGCGTCGCCCCGATGCCGTCGATGAACGTCTTCTGCATGTGCAATCCTCGCGATTGGATCGAGGGGCCAATCTGGTGGGGTGGCCGAGGAGCGCAAACTCCATATTGGACCGGCATGGATGTTTCGCGCTCGGGCCGACACCTCTCCCTGGACGAGGCGATGCGCGCGCCTGCCCGCGCCGCCCGCGCCTACCCGCCCCACTGGTCGATGGGCGCTCCGGTGAGCCTTGCGAGGTCCTCGAAGTAGGCGTGGGACAGGGCCGCGAAACTGCCATCGGCCATCGGCCGGCCGGCGGCGTCGAGCGGCTTCCAGCTGCCGTTGACGTCGCCCTTGAGCACGCCCACGAAGTTCACCGCGAGGTCCTGCTGGAGATCGACCTGCGTCTCCCGGCTCCATGCCACGCTCGTGCGCGTCGTCGTGAACTTCCCGGCCGCCTCGTCCCAGAAATCCGCGTCCTCGCGCACCATGAACCAGTCGCGCGCAGGCGCATCGGCGCGCCGGACCGCCATCTTGAGGATCCCCAGCGCGTCGGACGACGTCACGCGCCCGTCCCCGGTCACGTCCGCCGCGATGAACTGGTAGGGCGACACCAGCGGCGCCACCAGCGGCCCGGAGCCGTCGGGATCCGTGTTCGGGTTGCGCCCGACCGCGAGCTTGAGCGCCGCCAGCGCGTCGGACGACGTGATCGCGCTGCCCGTGTCCGTCGTCGTCCGGCTTGCCGACAGGTAGTACCCGTCATGGTCGAGTTCCACGACAGCGTAGGCGCCCTGGCCGTCCGTCGGGCCCCGCGCCACCGTCGTCGCGAAGCCAGCCACCTGCGCCGCCCCCACCTCGCCGTCCAGGAGTCGGATGACCTCGCGCTCGGCCCCCGTCGGAAGGTCCAGGACGACCGTTCCCAGCTTGACCGCCCCGGATACCGTCGTGGATCCGATCATCGCCACGCGCAGGACGCCCGCCTCGTTCGCCGTATCCACCATCCAGCCCGAGGGCTCGCTCGCCGTCCATGACAGGGCAGCCCCGCCATCCGACGACAGTTCGAAGCCCGCGTTCTCGACGCCAGCCCCGCCATCCATCCAGACCTCCGCCACGAGGTCGCCATTCGCGTCGAAGCGGTGCCCGCGCAGCGACAGCGGCGAGGGCCCGCCATCCCCGGTCCCGTCGCCCCGCGCCACGACGCTCACGCTGCCCAGCAGCGCATGGCTCTTCCAGTGGTAGGCGATCCCCGACAGCGTCGCGGAGGGATCCACGATCGAGTTGTTCGTCGCCGGCACGTTCGAGCACGCGGCGGCGTCGTTGCCCGCCACGTCCTGCAGCACCCCCGAGGCCTGGTCGCCCGCCGGATCCACGTACCCGACCGTCACCGTGGTGCCCTGCGCGATCGGGCGTGCCATCGTCAGCGTCACCGTGTTCCCGGAGACCGAGGCCGACGCCACCAGCGCCGCGACGCCGTTCACCGTCACCGTGAACGCAGACCACGCCGCGCCCACGGGCGAAAGATCCTCGTCGAAGACAAGCGTCACGGTGGTGCCGTTCTCCGACACCGTCACCCCGTTCGCCGCGAGCGTAGGCGCCGCGAAGTCGATCATGTCGCCATCGGCGAAGCGAAGCCGCTCGACACCCGACAGCGTGTCGATGCCCTCCGCGCCCGACAGCGCCTCCACCACGATCGTCCCAAATGCGTCGCGCGACACCCCGTAGCTCGAGCGCGCGAGCGCGTAGGTCGCCACGTCGCTGCCATCCCCGCCGGCGAGCGTGTCGTCCCCGGCGCCGCCAATGAGCGTGTCGTCACCGCCTGCGCCTGACAGCTGGTTCGCACCCGCATCGCCGGCGAGCGTGTCCGCGAAGGCCCCGCCCGCGACATTCTCGATGCCGACCAGGATGTCCTTGCCCGCGCCGCCCTGCGCGCTCCCGGAAGCCAGCGCCACGATCACCGGCGCGGCGGCGCCTGCATAGCTCACCCAGTCCGCTGCACCGGCACCGCCATCGACCAGGTCGTTGCCCGCGGCCGAGGCGAGCGTGTCGTCGCCATCCGTCCCCAGGATGACCGACGCGGCCGCCGCGGGCATGATCTCCGTGCCAGCGCCCCCCGACACGAAGCCGAGGATCCCCGAGACCATCGAGAGTTCCAGCGACCGCGCGCCACCGGCCAGCGTGTAGGCGACCGTCGCGAGCCGCGCGGGATCCGCGCCACCCACCGGTTCCAGCCATGCCATGCCGGCCGAGAGGTCGCCGCCCGTGGTGGCATCCGCATCCGCGAGGTCGGCACCTGGCGCGTCAAAGCCCTGGAACGTGCCCGCGGCAGGATCGACATGCAGCACGAGGTCAGCGGCGTCGATCGTGTACCCGCCCTTCAGCACCACCTCGAAGGTCGCGATCCCGTCGGCGACGGACAGGGGCAGGAGTTCGAGCGGCGGGTCGAGGGCCAGGACAAGCGTGCTTCCGCCGTCCTCGACGCGCAACGCATAGCCGGTCGGAAGGTCGCGGATCTCGACCGACGCAGACAGGAAGATGCCGCCGGTGGCCCGCGCCAGCACGAAGCGATGCGCGGGGTCGATCCCCGCAAGCGACGCGTAGTCGAGGTCGATCACGCCGTCCTCGAAGCGTGCCGCGCCCGTCACCTCGAGGAGGTCGTTCGCGCTCGCCGAAAGGTCGAGGCGGAGGATGCCCGAGCCTTCCTGCAGGTAGTCCCCGTCGACGACCAGGCTGCCGATGCCCGCACCCGGGCCGACCTCGCCGCCGAGATTGGAGAGGTCCCCGACCAGCCTGCCCTCGCCGCCCAGGCGCGCATTGGCCAGCAGCCAGGATTCAGCGACCCGCAGCTCGCCACCACCGGAGAGCGATATCTCCGCAGCCCCGCCGCTCGCGACGGCCAAGGACCGGTCGAACGCCACGGGGGCATCCTCGAAGCGCATCCCCGCCACGAGCGTGCCGGCGGACAGGCTGGAACCGTCGCCCGTGATCTCAAGCCGCGCGCTCGACCCCGTGGCCCCGGCAAGGGCGACCACGCCGCTCGCGTCGAGACCGATCGTCGCCCCGCCAGAGACCACCACCTCGCCATCGCCGGCCACGCCGATCGCAAGCAGGCTCGCCGCGCCGTGGATCGAGAGCCGCGTGCCAACGCCGTCCAGCGACAACCCGCCGGTCGAGCCCGCGCCGTCGCCCACGACCATCCACGCGCCCGTCCGGCTCGCCGCGCGACCGGCTTCCGCCACCGCATCCATGACGAGCGTCGCGCCCGTGTCGAGCTGCAGCGTCCCGGTGCCGCCCTCGTCGCCAACCCAGACATGGACCTCATGGCCCTCGAGCGTGACCGTCGTCCCCGCGCCGCGGATCGTCGCCGAGCCCGAACCGTTCGCCCCTCGCCCGATCACCAATTGGGATCCTGACCAGTGGTCGGGATTGGCGGGATCGATCCGGTCCGCCGCGCCCTGCGCGTCGAGACGCAGCTGCGCGCCGGCCTCGACCACCAGCGTCCCCGTTCCGCCGTCGAGGTCGAGGACCAGGTCCTTGCGCTCGCGCCCGACATGGAAGCTGGCCTGGTGGCCCGTGAGCTCGACACGCGTGCCCGCGCCCTGGATGGTGAATTCACCCTGCGAGGCGACGCCGTCGAGATAGCCCCGCGCGCGGCCCACATCGACCACCGTGCCGCTCCAGTAGTCCGGCATCAGCGCAGACGGCGTGGAGGCCAGGCTCAGGACGGCGCCGCCGGACACCGTCGCGCTGCCCGCGCCGCCCATCGTGCCGATGGTGAGCGAGGCCTGATGCCCCGAGAGTTCCACCTGCGTGCCGGCCCCGGCAATCGACAGATCGCCATCGGCCGACTTGCCGCGCCCGACGACGATGTTCGCAGAACTGTCGTCGCCGCCGTCATCGTCCCAGCGTCCGATCGCGGTCCTGGCGGCCGCGCCGTGCACGACGCCCGAGAACCCGTTCCCAGAAGAATCGAGGACCGTGGTGCCGCTGGCCTCGTCGAACTTCCAGTGCCCCACGAGATACGCGGAACGCTCGACGCTGGTCGCCACGTCGTTCAGCCAGTACGCGTTGATGGCATCGTTGCTGCGCGCCTTGCTCCATAGCCGCACCTCGTCGATCGTGCCGCTGAAGCCCGTGCTGCCCGTCCCCCCGATCAGGATGGGATCGTCGTTGGACGCGATAGCCCCGCCGGTGATGCCGGACTGGCTTGCGACCTGCGCCCCGTCGCGCAGCACGCGGAACGTCCTGGCCGTCCCGTCATAGGCCATGGCCGCGGAATGCGCGAAGCCGTCGAAGAACTGCCCGGCCGCGACCGAGAGCGTCGCCCCGGTCCCGCTCCCCGCCGAGAACACCAGCACATCGTCCGACAAGGAAGCGGTGCCGCGCGTGTCGAGGACGACCGACCAGGCAGCCCCCTTGCTCGCCAGCGTCATCGACGAGCCCGTCACGTCGTAGGGCTTGCCCTCGAGGAAGAGCTCCAGCGTCATCCCCGACGACACGTCGAGGCGCGAGGCGCCGGGGTCCGCGATCTCGACCCGCGATCCCGCGCCGTCGAAGTCGAGCGCGCCGCTCACGACGTTGCCGGCGACCGACTTCTCCCCGGTGACCTTGTCGGGATCGGGTGTCGCGCGAAGGACCACGCTGGCGCCGCCGTCGATCACGAGCGTGCCGCGGCCGGAACCGAGGATTTCGTAGTAGAGCGCGTTGTCTGGCCGCGCGATGTTGATGCGCGCGACGTGGCCCTCGGCGACGAAGCTGGTGCCCGGCCCCGTGATCACCGCGTGCCCCTCGCCGCCGATCCCGCGCCCTACAGTCAGCGAGGAGGCCGAGAACGAATCCGCGCCCTCGGCCGTCGCGTCGCTCGACAGCAGCACGTCCGCGCCGCCAGAGATCGTCAGCGTGCCATTGGCGATACGCCCGCCGCCATTCGCGCGACCGATCACGATGTCCGCGCCAGCATCCGCCGAAATCGCCAGCGACGTGCCGGCCCCGGTGATCTCCACGTTGCCGACGCTCGCAGCGGAAGTCGACCCGCCGGTGTTGCGCGCGATAACCAACTGCGCCACGGAAGCAAAATTCTCGTCGGCGACAAGGTTCCCGGCGACGAGTTGGCGATGTCCTTCTATGGCGACATGCGCGCCAGCCGAGATCGTTACATTGCCGACACCGGACTCGCGTCCGACCTCAAGGAAGCCCCCGTAACCGGACATCGACAGGCTCGTGCCGGCGCCGGACACCTCCATGTCGCCGATCCCGTTCTGGTTCCTGCCAACCGACATGAACGCATCCATGTACACGAAGGCGCTGGGTGACGGCACGGAGGGTATTCCGGAGATCTGCAAGGAGGCGCCATTCTGCAGCGCCAGGCTACCTTCGCTCACAAGGCCGTTATTGCTCCTGCCTATGTCGACGGCGCCTCCCCTGCTGGTGTTGACCTGCAGGGATTTCCCGACGACCTGGAGGGAACCCGGGGCGTTCAGCCCGACTTGCAGGTAGTTGCTGGAGACGACGTTGTCCCCGGATCCAAGGGCCGGACTGACCGCGATGGAACCGGAAAAGTAGGTCCCGGGCATGGCCACAGACGAGGCCAAGAAATCCCCATCGGAGAATCTAAGCGTCTCGATGCCCGTCAGCGTGTCCGTTCCCTCGCTACCGGAGAGCGCGCGTACCGTGAGCACGCCGGACGCGTCGCGCGAGATGTCGTAGCTCGCGCGCAGCAAAGCGTACGTGGCAATGTCCGCCCCGTCGCCGCCCGACAGCGTGTCGTCGCCACCGCCGCCCTCCATGACGTCGTCTCCGCTCCCCCCGAAGAGCGTGTCTCCGAAGGCGCTGCCGACAATCGAAGCGCCATCGGCCTGCGCGACTACCGATGCGCCGTCGCCAAGCGCGATCGTGACGCCGGAAGCTTCAGCCGAGGCGTCGTATGAGATGGACACGGCGCTGGTGGCGATCGCGTTGA